>NZ_JANSHF010000003.1:11664-150833 GCF_047461475.1 Synechococcus sp. WC10meta | reverse complement strand
TCAGGGGAAACCTTGGATAAAATGCTGCGCCTTACATCCCCACCTTCAAAGGCGGGGCCTTACGGCGCTTTTTGGTAGAAGGAGGGTCCCGTGCCCATCCTGGTCCTCAACGCCGGCTCCAGCAGCCTTAAATCCTCTCTCTTTGCAACCGTTGAGAGTACGGTGGAGACCACCCCCCTTTGGCAGGCGCAGGTGGACTTTGCCTACCAGCCCGACCAGGCCCTGATTCAAGTCCGACGGCAGGGCGGTCCCTGGGAGCCTTTTCCCGCCCTTTCCTCTCCCTCCGGCATTAGCGGTTTGGCTCCCCTCTTTCAAAGCCTCTGGCAGGGGGAGGGATCCCTGCTGGCAGGGCCGACTGAGATCAAAGCCATTGGCCACCGGGTGGTGCATGGGGGATCCCTCTACCACCAGCCCACCTTGATCACACCCGAGGTGGAACAGGCCATCGAACAGCTAAGCCCCCTGGCCCCAGCTCACAACCCCCCTGCTCTTGAGGGCATTCGCCTCATGCGCCAGCTATTGCCCGGGATCCCGCAGGTGGCGGTCTTCGACACTGCCTTCCATCAGCAGATGCCCCCGCCAGCCGCCCTTTATCCTCTTCCCTACGCCTGGGCCGAGCAAGGGATCCGCCGCTACGGCTTCCACGGCATCAACCACGAGTACTGTGCCCGCCGCGCCGCTGAGATCCTGGGCCGCCCCCTGGAAGAGCTGCAGCTCATTACCTGCCACCTAGGCAATGGCTGTTCCCTGGCAGCCATTCGCGGGGGCCGAAGCGTCGACACCACCATGGGCTATACCCCCCTAGAGGGCTTGATGATGGGATCCCGCTCCGGCTCAGTGGATCCGGGGATTTTGATCCATCAGTTGCGTCGGGGGATGAGTGTGGAGGAGCTAGACCGGATCTTGAACCGGGAATCGGGCCTGAAGGGCGTGTCTGGCCTGAGCGGCGACATGCGAGTTATCCTGGAAGCCATGCAGGCAGGCCATGCCCGTGCCGAGCTGGCCTTTAGCCTCTTTATCCACCGCCTGCGCAGCCAGATTGGGGCCATGCTCATGAGCCTGGATCGGCTGGATGCATTGGTCTTCTCCGGCGGCATCGGGGAAAACGCGGCGCCAGTACGGGCGGCGGCCTGCGCCAACCTGGGCTTTTTGGGGATCCAGATCGACCCAGTTCTCAATGCTGGATCCCCGCGCAACTGCGACATCAGCACCCACGACGCGCCAGTGCGGGTCCTGGTCATCTCAGCCCAGGAAGACTGGGCCATTGCCAGTGCCTGCCAAAGGCTCCTGCAAGGGGAATAAGCTGCTTCCAGCCAGGTTTTCTGATGCCCTAAACCTGAACTTCAAGGTAAGGAGAACCTATGCAGCCTGCGCAGCGCATGGACAGACAGATCCCCCTGCTGCTCCTGGGTGCTGTTTTGGCAGGGTGCGGGGAGACGACTGGCAGTAGCCCCCTGCCCCCACCGCCTCCCCTACCCCCTCCCTCCCTCACCATCACCGATCTTTCCCCGCGTGCTGTCCCCGTAGGGCAGACCCCCACCTTTGTCGTCTCCTTCCGCGTCGAGGCTCCCGCCGGGATCCGCGGATCCAACGCTTTTTTGGCTGCCGTCACCACCCCGCTAGGCAACTTCATCCCCCTGGGAGCTTTCGACGCTTCCCAATTGCCCGGCTGCTTCGTCGGAGCCACTGCCTGTACGGTAACAGGGCTTACCCTGACCCAAAACCGCTTTACCGTCACCCAGACGGGATCCCATCAGCTTACCATCAGCGTTTTCGATCGCCAGGAGCGGCTGGGCAGCGGCAGCTTTACCTTTAGCGGCCTGCTCTAATCCAGCCTCTAGTGGTTGCCAGGCAAAACGCCGCGCCTCACCGCTGCGGACATTGACGAGGCTTTACTACTCTGAGGACAATTTCCAGGAGCCATAGAACGGCTTGAAGAAGGCTGAGGGCCGCAAAGCAGGGAACTAGTCCTGGCCAAGCTCCACCAACCGACAGCCCACCCAACCTTGAGAGAACTTGCCGTCCCAGCAGAAACCTTTGCAGGGCAAGGCCTTGCTGGTCAATGCTAGGCGGCAGTTTGACTTGCTAGCCTGAATGAAGGCTGCTGGCCGGACAGGCGCTAGATTGGCTCACCACCCATGGATACTCGCCTAATCAACATTGGCTTTGGCAACATCGTCGCCGCTGGGCGTGTGATTGCCATTCTTAGTCCCGAGTCAGCTCCCATCAAACGCATCATCAGCGATGCCCGCGAAAGAGGCCAGTTGATCGACGCAACCTACGGTCGCCGCACCCGCGCTGTCATCATCACCGACTCAGGACACGTCATCCTCTCGGCTATCCAGCCGGAAACCGTTGCCAATCGCTTCCTTACTGCCAAAGTCGGGGTGCCGGAGGAACTTGAGTAAAAGCCTCACAGGCAGCCTGCAAAGAGAGGAGTAAGATATCCTAAAGCAAACAAACAACCGTCCAGCCTTCCTCTGTCGATGGCTATGGCCGCCTCTCCTACCGTCCTCCCCTTGCCAGGTTCCCCTGAGGTTGGGCAGGCTCAGGGAGCACCCCAATCTCCTACTCCTCGCGGTCGCCTAGTGGTTTTGACGGGGCCCAGTGGAGTGGGCAAAGGAACTCTGGTCAGCCACCTGCGCCAGCGCCACCCTGAGCTGTATCTTTCTGTCTCGGTCACCACCCGTCCCCCTCGTCCCGGTGAACAGGAAGGTGTCAACTACTACTTCCGCACTCGCGAGGAGTTTCTCAGGCTTGTCGAAGCCGGCGAGTTGCTGGAATGGGCGCAGTATGCAGGCAACTTTTACGGCACCCCTCGCCAGATTGTCTTTGAAAAACTCAGCCGGGGACAGGATGTGCTGCTAGAAATTGAGCTGGCTGGAGCCCGGCAAGTGAGAAAACTGTGTCCAGAGGCCATTCGCATTTTCTTGTCCCCTCCTTCTCTGGAAGAGCTTGAACGCCGCATTCGCCAGCGCGGCCAAGATTCCGAAGACAGCATTGAACGTCGCCTGCAGCAGGCCCGCAAGGAATTGGAGGCCAAAGACGAATTCGACTACGTGATTGTTAACGACAACCTAGAGCGAGCTTTGCAGGAGCTGGAAGCTTTACTTTATCCTCCGTCTCTGGGGAAGAACCAGACGTAGTTAAGCTGCCGCAAGCCAAGGTCTACATTCGAAAAGCGCAAGCAGGCCTCAGCCCTAGGAATGAAGCCACCAAATCTTTACCCATCCCCTCGCAACGTCCTGCTGTCCTCAAACAGAACCTCGAAAATCCAAACTTGGCAGGAGGTACAGCGGTGGCGCTCGGCTTTGACAGGGGCGGCAGGAGAGCTGTATTCCTACCTTCCGGGAGTTGCTATCAGGCGGTGCGCCAGTAGGACGTTTGGCTTGGCAAAGCCTGCCTTGGTGCCAGATGGCAAAGAGAGGTTCTGTTGATGCTGGGCAGTTGGTTGTGGATTTTGGCGATGGGCTTTTTTGTCGGCCAGATCGTGGGCCGATTGGGGATGCCGCCGCTGCTGGGGATGATTTTGGTCGGGATCCTGTTGAGGGAGGTCTTGTCTCCGGAGGTGCTGGCAGCAGCTGGGGATCTGCGCCTAGTAGCTGTAGCGATCATCCTCATGAAAGCCGGCCTAGGGCTGGATCGGGAAAAGCTGGCCCAGCAGGGATCCGTGGCCCTGCGGCTGGGGTTTTTGCCGGCAGCCTGTGAGGCGGTGGCGGTGGCGCTCTTAAGCCGCTGGATCCTAGGGCTGGACTGGGAGACGGGGCTGCTTTTGGGGTGTGTGATTGGGTCGGAGTCGCCAGCGGTGATTGTGCCGGGGATGTTGCGCCTCAAAAGCCTGGGCTGGGGGGTGGCCAAAGGGATCCCGGATGCCATTCTCACCGGCAGTGCTCTTTCCGATGTACTGCTGCTGCTGGGCTTTAGCTTGTTGCTGAGCCTCTTGGGCCAGGGATCTACAGAAAACGTTCGCCTGTTGGGCTTGGAGCTGTCGCCGCTGCAGTGGCTGCCGTTCCAGGTGGGGATGGAGATCCTGCTGGGCGTGGCCATCGGCTACCTGGCGGCGCGGGTTTTGGTGGCGCTTTTGGTGCAGCAGAACTGGACCCGCAACAGCACGCAGGAGGTGTTGCTGGCAGCCTGCCTGGCGCTGGGCTTGGTGCTGGCGCCGCAGGTATGGCCCTATTTTTCTGGCTACCTGGCGGTGATGGCCATGGGGTTTTTCCTCATCGAGCTGGATGGGCCGCTGGCGCGGCGGCTGCGGGTTGGGTTCGACGCCCTCTGGACAGTGGCGGAGATCGTGCTGTTTGTGCTCCTGGGAGCTTCCCTGGATCTGCAGGTGTTGGGATCCCTGATCCTACCGGGTTTGTTGCTTCTGACCCTGAGCCTGCTGTTGGGTCGGGGCTTGGGTTGGTGGCTTTCTACCCTGGGAAGTAACTGGAACTGGCGGGAGCGGCTCTTTTTGCTGCCGGGTAACATGGCCAAGGCAACGGTGCAGGCAGCCATCGGCGGCATTCCCTTGGCCCAGGGGATCCCTGGCGGGGAGACGATCCTTGCTCTGGCGGCCTTGTCGATTTTGACCACAGCACCCCTGGGGGCTTGGCTAACTCAGGTTTGTGCCCCTCGGCTGCTGGAAAAGGGAGAAGTGGATCCCACCAAGGTGGGCAGCCAGGGCAGGGTTAGCTTTTTGGCAGCAGTGGACACCTCACCTTTAGCCGAGGCGGTGCTGCGCAAGGCAGCGGATCTGGCGCGTCGGGTGGATGGGGAAGTGATCGTGCTGCATGTTACCGACGAGCCGCAGGGGAAAGGAGTACAGGAGCTGCAGCAGCTCACCCAGCGCTTGTTGGCAGATATTCGCCACCAGTTTTGCCTGGCTTCGGGGCCCCTGGCAGAAACCATCGTAGCCCTAGCTCAAGAGCGGCAGGTAACCGACATCGTCATAGGCAAGCGGGGCCATCGCGGCTGGGAGCAAGTGCTGGTGGGATCCACTTCCCAAGCCGTGTTGGAAACCAGTCCGATTCCGGTTATTTTGGTAGAGTTTGCTCGAGGTTCCTAGTTGGCTGGCAGCACCTCCTGAGGGCCAATTTCTGAGCAAAAGCTAGAGCAAGCTCCCGAGAAAGAGAATTCCTACCGATATCCTCTCCAGAAAGTTGTGAGATGGCAGTCGGCAGAAACTCCAAAGGGATTAGGAAATGAGAATCCATCTCTTCCCGGTAAGTGTAAAGCACGCCCTCTGTTTTTGAGTAGGGCAACAACTGGCATCGTTAGGGCCATGAACAAGCATGTCCAAGCAAACTGCAGCTTTTCCTTTAGAGCCGCGCTCAATTGAAATGTTTCTAACGTCAACCCTATCGCCAAGAGGCTCAGGCTCTATAAGGATGGTTTTTTCTTCACCGCCCAGCGACCCTGACAAGCTTATCCAGAATCCGGATCCTCCTTGATTTGTTGCTGCAATTACAATGGTATCCCGGAAGCCGTCATTGTTAAGGTCAGCACGTTTTATGTTTAGAATCTCTGCTACAAGAAAACCTTCCTGAAAAGGGCTGGAACCCCGCTGATATTTGCCGTCTTGAAAGCGAACCTGCTCCACTTCTGGTGGAATAGCTACAAGATACTCAGCATTTAGGGCTGCTTGTCTGCTTACCTTTAACCTTACCAACGCAATGGCCACTAAGATCAAACAGCCACCCAGAAGACAGCAAACCAACTTGAAAATCGTCCTTTTGCGGGCCATTTCCTTGCTCCTCCAACCTAGATAGGCATTGGGATAGGCTACCCCTAATCCTAATTCAAACCAGACAAGCCAAGAGCTTCAACGCCGTCCTACCCAAAAGACTGAGGATCCGGGAGTCAATTTGCGGGGTGCTCGAGGCAGCTTCTTTTCCGCGAGATTCGGTCATGGTCCTCCCCTTCACGGGAGATACCTGACAATACCCCAAAATCCAACAGAGCGATTACTGCCCCTCACGCTCCCCTACCTCAAAAATCCTCTTCCGGAGGGGCCTGGGCTGTCGGTAGGCCGTAGCTCTCAGCAGTGGGCAGGTCGGAGGATCCCTCCAGGGCAGACAGATCTGCCGCTACCTCTTCGGGTGTGGCTAGGATCCCTTCCAAATCCACCAGCCTGCCGCTGAAATGCTCGGCAAAGCGGTGGGCCACCTCCACCAGCTCGTGGGTCAGGTCGTAGAAGGGTGGCCTTGCTGTTTGCGCGGCTGGAGCAGTGTTTTTGAGAGGGGGAGATGGGCTTGAGGGCTCCGCCTGACGGGGATCTGAGGAAGGAGAGCTGTTCCCCAGCTTTGAGGGAGAGAGCGGAGGTTGTGGAGCTTTATCCTGGGCCGAGGCTTGGCCAACATGCCCCTCGCGCGGTCGAGGTGGGCGCTGCACCACTAGCTTTAGCCGCACCGGGTGCTGCAGCAGGTTGTAAAGGGCGGAGCACACCTCGGCTTCTTTGCTGCGCACCTTGTCCACCAGGCCCTTGCTGGGGAAAGCAAGAGTGATCTCCAAGGTCTCTGTCCCGTTGAGGCGGACGAGGGTCTCTTGCTGCAACTGACCAGATCCCAGCAAGGCTCTGGTAGTGGGAGAGAGGCCCTTGAGGAACTCCTCCCAGCGAGGCTGCAGCAGCTTGGCAGGGGAAGCGACAGGCTCCGGATCGCGAACTTTGGGCTCTGGCGTTGGCGGCGGGGAACCCTCAGAAGGGGAAAGGGGGTTCTGGAAGGCTGTTGCGGCAGGCTGAGGGCTCTGTCCTGCTGACGCGAGTGGCTCTTCGAGGGCTGGGGCAGCTTGGGCAACTTTCCCATCGAGGTTCCTCTCAGCAGCAGAGGGGCCGACAACAGCCCCAGGCGAGAGAGGAGGGAATGGATCGGCAGGGGAGAGCGGCTCGCCACCCTTGCTCTCTATTGGCGGCAGCGGGACGGCGCCCTGGCGCAGCTGGCCCAGCAGATCCAGAAGGGCAATTTCTAGCCAAAGCTGGGGTTGTCCGCTCTGGCGAATTTGGGGTTCGCAGTGGCGCAGGTGGCTCTGGGCCGCTAGCAGCATCTCCAGCGAGTAGCAAGGAGCCCGCTGTTGCAAGGCTGCCCAGGTAGGATCCGTTACAGCCGCCAGCTGCCGTTGCTGTGGGGCCGTCTTGGCCAGGAGCAGATCCCGGTAGAAAGCCGCCAGGCTCTGCAGCACCACCAGGGGCTCTTTGCCTCGCTCCAGCAATTGCCGCGTTTGGGCCAGCACCCCCTCTACGTTCTGAGCCAGCAGAGCATCGGTCAAATCCAAAAGCTGCTGTTCCGGGATCCCCCCCACCAAGTCCCACACCGCTTCTGGAGTGATGGATCCCTCTAGCAAACTGAGCTGATCCAACAGCCGTTCAGCATCCCTTAGCCCGCCCTGGGCAAGTTGGGCCACTAGGTGCAAGGCTTCTGGTGTAATGGGGATCCCTTCCTGGGCGGCGATTTTGCCCAGGTGGGCCACCATCTCCTCTAGAGGAATGCGGCGGAAGTCAAACCGCTGACAGCGGGAAACGATGGTGGGCAGAACCCGCTGGGGGTCGGTGGTGGCTAGGACAAACACCACGCGGGGAGGCGGCTCCTCCAGAGTCTTCAGCAACGCATTGAAGGCCGCATTGCTGAGCATGTGGCATTCGTCAACCACATAGACCTTGTAGCGGCTATTTACTGGCGCAAACTGGGCCCGCTCGATCAGCTCGCGGATGTTGTCCACACCGGTGTTGCTGGCCGCGTCGATCTCCACCACATCCAGAGAAGAGCCGGCGGTGATGGCGCGGCACTGGCTGCACACCTGACAGGGATCCGGCGTTGGCCCCTGCTCACAATTTAAGGACTTGGCCAGAATGCGGGCGCTGGAGGTTTTTCCGGTGCCCCGCGGCCCACAGAACAAATAAGCCGGCGCCACCCGCCCCAGCCGAATGGCATTGGCCAAAGTCTGCACGACTGCCCCTTGGCCCACCACCTCGGCAAAGCGCTGCGGGCGGTATTTCAGGTGCAGGGGCTCATAGCTGCCAGCGGCGACCATTTTCCAAATCTCCAAGTAGGCAGCGCTTCGGCTGCGTCTTGGGGCTTGTGCGGCCGAGATGCTTTCCTATTCTGGCTGCTGAACTCTCAAGAGCAAGGCGGAGAGAGGGCTCCCTGAACCGGCAGAGCTTTTGGCGGCTCTTTGGGATCCCGGCGACCCCGGCCAAGGAGAGGGGGCAGGGGCAGCTTCCAGCTTGGCTTATCCAATTGATCCATGTCCTGCAGGCGGTAGCTGAGCTGGTACAGTTCCCGCTTAAGCCGGCGGTTTTCTGCCTGAATGGCGGCGATGCGCTCGCGGATGGGCTGCAGGCGGGCCTGCAACTTGCGCCGATAGAGTTGCGGCAGCTCTTGGAGGATCTGCTCCAACACTTGCTTTTCTTGGTAGAGTTGCTCAATCTCGGCCTCGTAGCTGCGAATCTGTCGGCGTTGCTTTTCTTGGCGCAACTCCAAAAGGTCAATCTGGCTTTGCAACAGGCGGTTACGCTCCTTCAGCGCCTGGATTTCCTGCTCCCGGGCTGCCAAAGCTTGCGCCCACCAGGACTCTGCCCTGCTATCCGGCTTGTTGCCGCCAGTCGTTGCTTGCATTGACTCTCCCTCAACCCACCATCCCCATCCGCTACTCTAGCCGGCCTGCTGGGGCAAGGCCAGGGGTTGCTGGGAAGCCAACGCTTGGTGCACCTGAGCTTCCAGCTCCGCCAGGGATCCAGAATTGTCCAGCACCACGTCAGCCCGACGGACTTTCTCTGCCAAAGGCCACTGGCTGGCCAGGCGAGCTTCGATTTCTGCCGGTGTCAGGAGGGGATCCCGCAAGGCCAGGCGCTGCCGCTGCTGCTCAGGGGTACAGATCACCACCCAGATCTCGCTGGCCCAGTTTTCCATGCCCGCTTCAAAGAGGAGAGGGATCATGAGGCAGAGGGCTGGAGGGACATTCTCTAGAGACCGTTGGCAACTGGGCTGAGCCTCAGCCGCCCCGTGGAACTCGAGAAACTCCCGCAGCCGCGCTTTGACAAACGGGTGGATCTGCGCCTCTAGCCAGGCCCGCTCGGCGGCATCGGCAAAGACAATCCGCCCCAACTTTCGGCGATCCAGCTCTCCCGAGGGATCCTGAATGGCCTGGCCGTAGCGCTGCAGGACCCGCTCGCGGATGGGGGATCCCAGCGCCAAGGCCTGGCGGGCTATTTGATCCGCATCGGCCACTGGGATCCCCTGCCGTTCCAAGATGCGGGCCACCGTGGATTTGCCGGTAGCAATGCCGCCTGTTAGGCCAATAATTCTCATGGAAGTTGAAGAACTCCCTTCAAGGCGAGGCTAGTTGGGCAGAGGGTGGGGAAAAGCAAGGTTTTGCCAGGAGGCTGTACTCAAAGCCTTCCACCAAGGCCCGGCAGGAGGCTTCGATGATGTTGGTGGAAACTCCTACCGTGGTCCAGCGGCGATGGCCGTCGCTAAACTCCACCAGCACCCGCGTTTTGGCAGAAGTACCCGCCTGGCCGTCCAGAATCCGCACCTTGTAGTCGGTGAGGTGAATGGCTTCCAGTTGCGGGTAAAACTCCAGCAAGGCCTTGCGCAGCGCCCCATCCAGGGCCGCCACCGGCCCATTGCCTTCGGCTGCTGTCACCCGCGTCTGCCCCTGCACGGCAATCTTCACCGCTGCTAGGGACTGCACCTCGGTTGCCTCACCGCTGGGATCCCAGTCTCTGCTGCTCCAGTCCGAGCGAGTGGTGGCGCTGACATGGAAGCTAAGCACCTCAAAGGGGTGGGAGCGCTGCCCCAACAGGCCCCGCACCAACAGCTCAAAGCTGGCCTCGGCCGCCTCAAACTGGTAGCCCTGCAGCTCCAGAGTTTTCAGCCGCTCCAAAATCAAGCGCGCCCGGGGATCCGACTTGTCCAGCCGGATCCCAAAGCCAGCCACCTTGCTGAGGATATTGCTCAACCCCGCCTGATCCGAAACGACGATGCGCCGGCAGTTGCCCACCTGCTCCGGGGCAATGTGCTCGTAGGTCAGGGGGTTCTTCTGAACAGCGCTGACGTGGATCCCACCCTTGTGGGCAAAGGCGGATCGGCCCACGAAAGGAGCATGGTCGTCCGGGGCCAGGTTGACCACCTCACTGATGGCGCGGGAGATCTCTGTTAGGTGTTGCAGCTTTCCCTCGGGCAGGCAGCGGTAGCCTAGCTTGAGTTGTAAGTTGGGGATAACGCTGCACAGGTCGGCGTTGCCACAGCGCTCCCCATAGCCGTTGATGGTGCCCTGCACCATGCGCGCCCCCGCCTGGACTGCCGCTAGAGCATTGGCCACGGCCGTGCCGGAGTCGTTGTGGGTGTGGATCCCCAAAGGCAAATGCCCCAGGTGATGGGATTCCGCCAAGACGGCTGCTGTGATGGCGGCAATCTCGTGGGGCAGGGATCCGCCGTTGGTATCGCAGAGAACCAGCCACTCCGCCCCGGCCTCTGCTGCTGCCACCAGGGTTTGCAGGGCGTAGTCGGGGTTGTGGCGGTAGGCGTCAAACCAGTGCTCGGCATCGTAGATCACCCGCCGCCCCTGGGAGCGCAGGTAGGTGATGGTGTCGCGGATCATGGCCAGGTTCTCGGCCAAGGTGGTGCCCAGCCCCTCCGTAACATGGAGATCCCAGGACTTGCCAAAGACCGTCACGTAACGGGTGCCCGCTGCCAAGATGGCCTGCAGCAGGGGATCCTCGGCTGCCCGCCGCCCCGGCTTGCGAGTGGAACAAAAGGCCACCAGCTCCGCCTGCTCCAGGGGCTCTTCCCGCATCTGCCAGAAAAATTGCACGTCTTTGGGATTGGCCCCTGGCCAACCGCCTTCGATGAAAGGGATGCCCAGGCGATCCAGCAGCTTGGCAATTTGCACCTTATCTTGCACCGACAGGGACAACCCCTCCCGCTGCGCCCCGTCCCGCAGCGTCGTGTCGTAGAGGGTGACGGCAACCGGAGAATTGGCGTCAGTCTTCATACCGCATCAGCTTTTTGTAAAAGGCGGTGGTGAAATTCGGCGGCTGACCCCGCTGCACCGCCGCTACCACATCGATGAGGTAGTCCACAAACTCATAGTTGGCTAGGGAGACCTGATAGGTTAGCTCCGGGTCTTGATCGAAAATGACCTGCACCGCTGTTAGATCAGAGGGCAGAGGCGATACAGGCCAACTGGCCAAGAAAGAGACGGGCCTGTCTCCTTCGATGGGCCGCTGCCCTTCTAGGTTGCCCTTTTTGTAGAGACCCACCGCCAGCGGTAGGTACTGCCGGCGGGCAACGGCGTAATAGGGCTGATAGAGGGCCACCTCTGCGGAGCTAGCAGGTTCAAGCTGAAGAGTCATGGGCAGAAGATCCAGAGGAGAGGCAGGGGTCTCTCTGCCATCCAGCCTACCGCCTCAGTGGCCCACTGGCCTAGAGAGATTGCCCGCTCACTGCCTTGCCTTTGAGGCAGAAGCGTTGGAAAGTCAGAAAATTCTAGGAAACAATGGAAGAGGAATATCTGCCCCGCTCTAGCCCAGACCCTACGGACTCCCTAGCCTCATGGACGTACCTCTTGGCTCTGCCACCCCCTTGCTGGAGCTAGACCCCGTCCTACAGTACAAGTTTCAGCAGCTTGTCCAGATCTTCGCCGAAATGGGGCGGGTTGTGGTGGCCTACTCGGGAGGGATCGATAGCAGCCTGGTGGCCAAGCTGGCCTGGGATCAGCTGGGGGAGGGGGCTCTGGCCGTTACCGCTGCTTCCCCGGCGCTTTTGCCCGAAGACCTGGAGGAGGCCATCTGGCAAGCCCAGTACCTCGGCATTCGCCACCAGGTCATCCAGACCCAGGAGCTGCAGGATCCCCGCTATGCTGCCAATCCCCCTAACCGCTGTTACTTCTGCAAAAGTTACTTGCACGACACGCTGCTCCAGCTGGCTAAAACTCAGGGATACGACCACGTGGTCGATGGCCTCAACGCCGACGATCTGGCTGACTACCGGCCAGGGGTGCAAGCAGCTCGGGAGCGTGGTGTGCGATCCCCTTTGGCGGAGGTGGGGATGAGCAAGCTGGAGGTGCGGCAGTTGTCTCGCCACTTGGGTCTGCCCTGGTGGGATAAGCCGGCCCAACCCTGCCTCAGTTCCCGCTTTCCCTACGGCGAGGTCATCACTGCCGAGAAGCTGCGGCGGGTGGGATTGGCTGAGCGCTATCTGCGCAGCTTGGGCTGGCGAGAGGTGCGAGTGCGCTCGGAAAAAGATACTGCCCGCATTGAACTGCCCCCCCACCAGATCCTGGAGTTCGTGCAAAAAACTGACCTGGCAGCGCTGGTTAAAACCCTGCAATCGTTTGGCTATCTCTACGTCAGCCTCGATCTGGAGGGCTACCGCAGCGGCAAGCTCAACCGCGCCCTCAACCCTCCCCAACCTGGTAGCTTAGGCTGAAGCGTTGCACAGGTTTGGGGAGCATGAAAGGGTTTTGGTGGCTCTGGCTTTGCTTGGGGGTGTTTGGTCTGGCAACGGCTGCTCCTACCTCAGCCCAGGGGGAGAAAGGCCAGGTGGCGGCCGCCCAGGCGGGGGATACGACTGCCCTCGACGCCCTTGCGGATCGCACGTTACGGCTGCGCTCCGACCGTCAAACCTTCGACCAGCGGGCGCAGGTTTTCCTGGCTGAGGGCAATGTGGAGATGCGGCTGGGCCGCTCGGTGCTGCGGGCAGACCGCCTGCGCATTGAGCTGCAGCAGCGACGAGCCGTGGCCGAGGGCAACGTCTCCATTGAGTTGGATCAGCAGCGCATCCAGGGATCCCGGCTGGAGTACGACTTTGAACGGGAGCAGGGCTTTTTGGAAGAGGCTTTTGGGCAGGTGGATATTGGCCAGTTGCAGGCCAGCGGCTCTCCGCTGCCCCTCTCGCCTCAGCGGCTGGTGCGCTTTCGCGCTACCCGCATTCGCTTCGATGCCAACAACTGGGAAGGAGAAGAGGTGCGGCTGACCAATGACCCCCTCGATCCGCCGGAGCTGGAGATCCGCAGCCCGCGGGTGACCTCTACCTTGCAGGCGGATGGTTCCAGCCTGTTGATTGCCGAAGCTGGCCAATTGGCTTTCGACCAAGTCTTTTTTCTGCCCCTGCCCCTGCGGCTGCGCTTTGACTCCTTGAACCGCCAGCCTCCGGTCAGCCTGTTCTACGACGATTTCGACCGGAAGGAACTGCGGCGGGGCCTAATCCTGCAGGCCAACATTGAGCTGCTGCAGGAGCCCCATCTCAGCTTGGTGTTTTCCCCGCAGCTCTATCCCCAACGCCTCTGGGGGAGCCTCCAAGGAATCCGCGATGGAGTCGGGCTGCGAGCGGAGTTGCGCTGGCGGCAGCCGCGTGCCCAAACCTTGCTGTTTGCCGAGCTCCGCGGGATCGTCTTTGAGGAATTTGCCCGGCGCTTGCGGGCGCAGGTCGAACACCGCGTTACCACCGGCAACGGCGGCCAAGTCACCTACACCTATGCCTATCGGGAGCGTTTTTTCAGCGGGCGCCTGGGCTTCCAGATTGTGGAGAATCGCTTTGGCGCCAGCTACAGCTCGCCCACCCTTCGCCTTGGCAACACCGGCTTGGATTTCAGCTACCGCATAGCCGCCGACTACCTCGACGCCCTGGGACAACTTGGCAATATCGACACCGATCCCGCTCTGGCCCTGGCCAGAACCACCGAGCGCATCCAGCTTGCTCGTCTGCAACTGGGGGCAACCCTAACTCGCTCTTTTCCCCTCTGGCGGCCCTCCAAGACAACCTCAGATCCGCCGCCCCGCTTTTCCGCTTTGCCCATTGAACAGGGGATCTGGCTCAACACTGGCGTCAGCAGCAGCCAGTCGTTTTACTCCGATGGCCGCGCCCAAAGCTACACTGCTGGCAGTATCGGCCTCGACGCCGTGCTCGGGGCTTTTGTGGCCGATACCTTCGACTACACCAGCCTGAGGGTAACCTACTCCAACGGTTTTTTGGCGGGAGCCTCGCCCTTTTTGTTTGACCGCATCACCACGCGGGAGCAGCTGGTCTTAGGCTTCCTGCAACAGCTGTATGGCCCGCTGCGGGTGGGGGCTGAAACCACCCTGGACTTACAGTCAGGCCAGCAGGTGGATCTTACCTATCGCCTGGGTTACGACCGCCGCACCTACGGCCTTAGCTTGCACTACAACCCGGTGCGCCAGTCAGGGGCTCTGGAGCTACGGGTAGAAGGCCTGAACTGGGATCCCAGCCCACCTCAGCCAAGCTCAGCGACCGGCTCGAGCCTCAATGGGCCCTGATTCCAAAGTGTAATCTCGACTACTAATACCTAAGGGTTTTCTATGGCAATTGCGCCGCTTCGAGAAGGGATCCCTGCCCAAATCCACCCCGCCTCCGAAGGGAGTTTTGGAGTCAAACGGTAAGATCAAATACAGAAGTCCTCTAGGACTTATTTTTGTCAATCGGGATCGCCGTATCGCAGACTACTGCAGTGATCTCCAAGCAGTGCTAGCCTGGATGACAGGCTGAGCAAGGCAGGCTAGTGAGCTAATTATGCAAACCCTCGATGCGATCCCGGCAAAAAAACAAGCAGAGCGAATAACCTGCAGCTACATCAATGCAACCAGCTCCATTCAAGTGGTTCGCATCACAAATATCGAAAACTGGTACTTTGAGCGGGTGGTATTTCCTGGGCAGCGGTTGCTGTTTGAGGCGCTACCAGGAGCCAAGCTGGAGATCCACACGGGCATGATGGCCAGCTCCATCTTGACGGATACCATCCCCTGCGAAAAGCTGCGCGTACGAGAAACGGAGCCGGTGACAGTGGTTGCGTAGGTCTCCAAGCCGCAGAGCAAAACCTAGGGCTTTTGGCTTTGCCGCTTCTCCTCTTCTCCTGTGGGGGTAGGGGAAGGGCGAGGCCTGGGCGGCAACGAGATATCCAGGAAACGCGCGCTTAACCGCACCGGGCTGATCTCGCGCCGTTGTGGCGGCCACGAGAGTCCCAGCCAGCGAGCCGTGATCTCCAAAAGGCCAGGGAGCGGCGTTGACGTAGGGGTAGGCATGGGTGGTGGGGTGGGGTAAAGATCTAAGCGCGGCGGGCGGGGGGTGCTGATGCGAAAAGCGTTGGGAGGCGGCTGCGTCAGGGGTACATTCGGATCCCCGCACCCCAACAAGCCTAGCCCACCAGCCAGCAGGAGGAGAGCCAGCCGTGCCGTGTTTCCGTTTAGCAAGGGCTTGAGCATAGGCTAGCAAGATGCCAGAGCGCCGATCCGAGCTTGCAGACCTGCTTCCAGCGCCGAGAGGTGGCGGGCTATGGTTACGTAGCGGTTAGCCGTCAAGTTTTTGGCGACAAACTGCTCCACCAGTTGCTGATCTCGGGCAACCATTTGGTTGAGGTACTGAGCTACGGAGGTTTGCGGATTCTCGATTAAAGCTCTGCACACCTGCAGAGCCATCACCAGTTGGGCCCGCACCTGCAAAAAGAGCGACTGGATATACTTCTGTTCGGCCTCACTGAGTTGGCGAAAATCTTGCCAATAGTGGCCCCCCTCCAGCGATTGTTGCAGCTCTTGCACCCAGCGGTTGTATTCTTTAACCTTGCAGGCGAGATCGCTGGCGAACTCCATGATCTCGGCAGGGCTATTCAGGAGATGGGCCTCTTGCCAGCGCTGACGAATGCGACGCAGGTTTTGCCGCAACTTCAGGAGAGCCCAGAGCAACCCCAGGAAGACCACTCCCAGCAACAGGACGGCCACTGCATAGAGCAGCCAATAACCGGGATCCCGAACTCCCAGGAGGATCACCAAAGCAATCACCAGCAGGCAGAGGGCCAGCATGACCCAAAACCGCAGTTGTTGCTGTTCAAGACGCAGGTACTCTGCCCTCAGGCCAAAAGCCTCACAGCAGGCCTCCAGATCCGCCTCCATGATCTGGCGAAACTCCTCTGCAGAGATTAGCTCGGCAGTGATCATTAGAAGACCCTCCTGACCGGGGTGACCAGCTCCTCAGGATTTGCCTTGCCAATTGCGCGCCGCTTCCGTACTCTCTGGCAGCGGCTCTAGCACCTCGCTGGCGGGAACCACCATCAACCCATAGCCCCCCTCGCGACAAAAATCGACGATCTCCTGCGTGTCGAAGCGCTCGGCTACGGGCTTGGGCAGCCCCTGCTGAGCCAGCCTCTGGGCATACTTTTTCGCCCCAAAGAGGCTCTCAAAGGCAATGACAATGTCCTGGCCCCCAATTTGGCGGGTGCAGATCCCTTCTTGACCGTTGGCTTGGTACAGCAGCACGATCACTTGGGGGGGCAGCCCTTCCGAGCTCACCCCAGACAGTCCCGTCTCCGCCTGGGATCCGTTGCCCAACAACACATCCCGCGCCTCGTTGAGCCGCGCCAGCCGAGCCTCCAGCAAGGGTCTTTGTCGCTCGTCGTCCAGCTCAAGAAGAGCGGCGCTGAGAGCTTGGTATTCCCGAAACCATTTCCTCCGGATTTCCTGTTCGCTGGCATCTGGCGGTAGATTGAGCACCTGGAGAGCCTCAGTAGTATCCATTGATCTGCTCCGCTAGAGTGTCCTCTATCATCGTCTAGACTAGCCGCTCTGAGGATCTCGGGAGGGGAACTTGGGCGTCGACAAAGCTTAGGGGGCAAATCTCGGCAGCGGAGGGTTTTTGCCGAAGAACAGTGGCCTTGAGGCCACACCACGTTTTTCGAGGAAATCCCTGCTGAGCACAAAGCACAGACTAGGCTAGCAGAAGCCATGGCACCGCCAGAGAGGGCCTCCGCTATCTGCCGACCCCAAGGGATCCGGGAACTAGCTGGTATTGCAACACCTGGGGTGGCCGAGCAAAGTAGGGCTCAATAAGCCCACGCCACCGAATAAAGTTTTCCGATTGCCGGAAGGTAACCAGATGAGCCTCCAGGGATAGTAGATATTGCTGGGGGTGCTCCAGACAGCGCTACAGTTGGTGCTGCCAGTCGGTTTGTTGCAAATAGACAAAAGCTTGGCCGATGGCGGCTTCAAAAGCAGCTTCCGAGCCTGGAGTGACCTCAAGCTGAGCCACCTCCAGAACAGGAGCAGTGTTCATAGGCTACGTGTGCAGGCCACACTCGGTTTTGGCCATACCCTTCCACCGACCAGAGCGGGGATCCGCGCCTGGCTCCACTGGGGCTGTACAGGGCATACAGCCAATGCTGGGGTAGTTGCGGTCGTGGAGAGGGTTGTAGGGGATCCCGTGCTCGAGGATGTACTTCCACACCTGGCCGCTTGTCCAGTCGGCGAGGGGGTTGAGCTTGAGGCGGTTGCGCTTGCTATCCCACTGCACCTTGCCAATGTTGGCGCGGGTAGGAGCCTGTTCCCGACGCATTCCCGTAATCCAGGTGGTGCAATTGGCCAGAGCGCGGTGCAGGGGCTCCACCTTGCGGAGGTGGCAGCAAAGGTCGGGGTTGGTGCGGTACAGTTCTGGCCCGTATTGCGCCGCCTGCTCTTCCGGTGTCAGCAGAGGCTTAAAGACCTCCAGTTGCAAATGGGGATAGCGAGCCAGCACCTGTTGTTGCAGTTGTAGGGTTTCGGGGAAGTGAAAATCGGTATCCAGGAAAAAGGCGCGCACCTGCGGGCGAATAGCAGTGAGCAAATCAATCAACACCAGGTCTTCTGGGCCAAAGCTGCAGGCAAGTACCAGCCCATCCCCGAACTCAGATACAGCCCAGGCTAGCAAGTCGCTTGCAGAAAGGGGCTCAAAGCGTTCGCTCAGGGCAGCTACCTGGGGCTGATACCGCTTTTGCACCTCCTGGGCTGCCTGTTCCCAGTGGGTAGAGGAAGAAAGGGTTGCACTCATAGGGAGAGACGCCGAGTCCAGCTGCTTTGCCTTCTTAATCTACACTAATTCGGTCGAGCTTTAGGACTTTTATCGAGCTGCAACAGGTAGCAGGGTAGATCGAGCTCCTCTGGCGCGCAGGGGGATCTCTCCCCAGCGATCCCGACGTCTCCCCATCAGGAAACCATGCCAGAGCGGTCTGGGTCCTGGCTCCGGTAGGTGAACCCAGTGGTAGCGCAGGATCCCTCGCCGGGGGTTCAAATCCACCTCGAACAGCCGCAGTGCCGAGACTGGCCCCACCAGGGGAGGGGCTGTCAGGTAGGGGATCCCATCTCGTACATGGACTTTCGGCACATGTAGATGCCCACTCAACACTGCCACCACCCGTCCATGGTCAGCCAAGAGAGCATGGAGGGCGGCAGCTGCTTGCTTCTGGAGCTGGTAGTTGCGGAACACAACCGCGTCCATTTGGGTGGGGGAGATAAAAGGCGGCTGGTGGATTAACAAGATTAGCCATTCTTCTGAAACTGCTTGCAGATGTTCGCCCAGCCAATGCAGTTGCGAGGGGCGCAGCACCCCCTGGGGCAGGGGAAAAGGTCCCAGGCTGGCGTCAAGGGCAATGAGGCGAATCCCGGGCAGAGGAGAAAGGCTGTAATCGACATAGCCCGTAGGAGCCGGAAAGAGGGGAAATTGGCTTTGGCACCAGCGGATAAATTGTTCTCGGTCGAAGCGCCCCTTTCTTTGCAGGGTGTCGACATCGTGGTTGCCAAGACTGAGGTAGTAGGGCATCCGCAGCTGGGCAAGAATCTCCCGGAATAGCTCAAAGCTTTCTGGATCCGCCTGATCCACCAAGTCGCCGGTAAACACGACAAAGTCCAGATCCGGCACCTGGTTGAGATGGGCAACGGCTGCTTCCAACTGGCGGCGAGGGGAATCGGACATCCACCACCAGCGGCATGCCGTCTCCGGCATCAGATGAATGTCTGAGACCTGCGCAAAACGAATCCGTTCCGTGGCCATTGCCTAGGTACTTATTCACACCTCACGCCGCATCATAAGTTAGTAACCTGCCCAGGAGCTATTGACTTTTCTTAACCTCCTTCAGCAGGAGAGGGAAGGTGGCAATGGACAGGTTGCCGCCACTTGGACAGCCAGGCGTGAGTTTGATTCTCGTTTCAGCCTCGTTGTCCAACAACCGCTAGGGTATAGAGACGCGGATCTTCGAAAAGAAGGAGAAAAACCCATGTCTAGCACCCTTGTTCGCTGCGCCTGTGAGCACTGCAACTGCAGCTTCGAGAGCAGCCAAGGCTATCGCTACGAAGGCCAGCTCTACTGCAGCCAAGCTTGTGCTACTCACGACCATGACCACCCCTCCCCTTGCTGCACAGCCGCCCACTGCTGTCAATAGCAACTCGACAGGGATCCGAACCTAGACCCTTTTTGATACGCTCCTAAGGAGCTCTATCCCTAGCCAGCTTGCATGGAGTACCGCTGGGATCTGCTGCCCACTCCGCCTCAGTTTGACCCAGAGCTGAGCCGGGAATACGGCAAGTACGCGGCCAAGGTGCTAGCCTTGCGCGGGCTGCACAGCCGGGAACAGGTGCGGGCTTTCGTGGATCCCAGCTCCTATTCCCCCACCCCGCCGGAATCCCTGCCGGATCTGGAGCGGGCAGTGCGGCGGCTACTGGAGGCCAGGGAAAAAGGAGAAGCCCTCTGCATTTGGGGGGACTTTGACTGCGATGGCGTCACCAGCACCAGTCTTTTGCTCTCGGCGTTACAACCCTTGGGCTTCCAAGTCCAGTTCACCCTACCGCTGCGCAGCCGCGAGGGACATGGGCTCAATGCCCAGCGGCTCCAGCAGGTGCTGGCTCAGGGTTGCCAAGTACTTCTAACGGTGGACTGCGGCATCGGCAATGCTGCCGAGATTGCCCTGGCCCAAGCCCGAGGGGTGGAC
This sequence comes from Synechococcus sp. WC10meta, assembly GCF_047461475.1. Lineage (NCBI taxonomy): Bacteria > Bacillati > Cyanobacteriota > Cyanophyceae > Synechococcales > Synechococcaceae > Synechococcus > Synechococcus sp. WC10meta. Next base: position 131,111 of record NZ_JANSHF010000003.1, on the reverse strand, counting down.
GTGATCGTGATGGATCACCACGCCCTGCCAGATCCCTTGCCCCCTGCCTATGCGGTAGTCAACCCTTTGCGCCTGCCGGAGGAGCACCCCCTGCGCTTCCTGCCAGGGGTGGGGGTGGCCTACAAGCTGGCGGAGGCCCTCTATCAAGCGCTGGGAATTCCTGGCGTCGAGGAATACCTGGATCTAGTGGCGGTGGGGATCGTGGCCGATGTTGCCGTGTTACAGCGGGAGTGTCGCTACCTGGTACAGCGGGGGTTGCCCGTGCTGGCCAAGACGCAGCGTCCAGGGCTGCGGGCTCTTTTGGATTGGGTGAGCAACGGCTCATCCCCAGGAGCGCTAACAGCTCAGGACATTGCCTTTCGCCTTGCTCCCAGGCTGAACGCCATTGGCCGCTTGGAAGACGCTAGGCTAGCAGTGGAGCTGCTGACCACCTCGGATCCGCAGCGGGCTCAGACGCTGGTGAAGCATTTTGTCGCCCTCAGCGAAGAGTGTCGGCAGCTCACCCAAGAGGTGCTACAGGAAGCCAGGCAGCAGGTGGAGAGCCTCGATCTGGCACGAGAGCGAGCCATCGTCTTGGCCAGCAGTGGCTGGAACCCAGGGGTTTTGGGAGTTGCGGCGGCCCGCTTGGCGGAGGAATACCGTTGCCCAACGGTGTTGATTGCCAAAGACGAGAGCACAGGGCTGGGCTATGGGTCAGGCCGCTCGATTCCAGGGGTAAACCTGCTAGAGGCCCTTGAGGCGGTGCGTCCTCTCCTGCGACGAGGAGGGGGACACCCCATGGCCGCGGGGATCCAACTCGATCTGGCTTGCCTGGCCGCTGTGCAACTGACATTGCGGCGGGAGCTAGCCGCGCGGGTTAGCCCGGATCAGCAAGCTCGCGCCCTGGCGGTGGAGATTCTCCTCGACTGGACTCTGCTGGCCTCTCAGGGCCGGGATGGGGTGGCGGAGCTAGACGAGGTGTATCGGCAGTTGCAGCTTCTGCAGCCCTTTGGGCACGGCAACCCCAACCCCATCGTAGCCCTGATGAACTTCCGCCCCACTAATCTAAAAGCCTCTGGGGATGGCCGCCATCTCAGGTTTGAGCTCAAAGGTAGGGCGAGATCCCGTACCCTCTGGTTTTGGGGAGCTGGCGAAGAGCTGGAACAGTGGCAAAACTGCCCAGCTGTGGACATTGCCCTGCGGTTGGAAGCCGACAGCAAAGAGCCCTGGCGAGGTACAGTGCTGGCGGTGCGTCCCTCTGGCAACTGGCAGGCCCCTGCTGTTTCCGCCCCTCGCCTCCAAATCCAAGACTACCGGCAACGCCCCCTGCCGGATTCTTTGGAGAAAGCCCTCTACTACACTGGGCAACCTCTTCCTCTTAGGCAGCCGTTGCCCCCCTCAGCTAAAACAACTCTTGTACTGGCCTGCTGGCCCTGGTTGCCGGCAGATTTGGCCCAACTACTGCAGCAGGTGCAGCCGCAAACCCTGATCCTGGCTGCTTCTGCCCACTCCTGGGATCGCCTCCCTCAGCAACTTGCCCAACTGCGAGAACTAGGGCAGGCAAAACCCTGGGATCCCGCTGCCCTGGCGGCAGCTACTGGCCTGCCCCAGCAGTGGCTAGAAGCCCTGGAGGGATCGGAACAGATCTCCACTGGGCTGCTCAGCCGGATCCGCGAATCTCAGGCCTTCCACCGCTGGCTGGACGAGGCTAGCCCAGCCCAGATTGCCCAACTGTGTCAACGGCTGCTGCAACCGGATCCCGTGCCGCTGGCTTTTTCCCCCGCCTGAGCTAAGGTACCCTTTGAGAACACCTCAGCAGGGCATGCGCTGCCCTACCCTTGTTCCCTGTCCCTGTGGTGCTCGCCGAGGAGGATTAGGCAATTTTGTCGTTGTTCAAGACGCAGCAGTTGACCTGATCCAGGCACACCTTTCCCCATTGCAGCGCCCATCGCACCAAAGCAACCCGGTTTGACGTTCGCGTCTTGCTCAAAATGTTGCTGATGTGGTTATCGACCGTGCGCTTGCTGATTTCCAAGCGCTTTGCAATGTCCTGATTGGTCATGCCAGCCGCAACCAACTCCAGGACCTGCAGTTCCCGTTCCGACAGCAGATCCGCGCAATGGTAGTCTGCGCCCATGCCCAACGCCTGAGGTACGAACTGTAAGGATTACCTAGAGTCATTCTAGGGGATCGCCTCCCCAATGGATAATCCGTGAGTTGAGCTTTTTGGACCCTGTCGACGAAAGGGAAAGGGGCCAGCCGTCTTTTGCTTTACAAGCTTTACAAAGCATCGGGGTGCTGGCGGGGCAATTCCACCAGAACCCACAGCCCACCGGTTTGCGGATGATTGCGCAAGCGGATCGTACCCCCATGGAGTTCCACAATCTGACGCACAATGGCCAAGCCAAGGCCAGTGCCGCCTTTGCTGCGGGCCCGCGCCGCGTCGGTGCGGTAAAAGGGTTGAAAGACCAGCTCAAATTGATCCTCCGGCAGGCCGGGGCCGTGGTCGTACACCTCCAGCCGCACTTGGGATCCCTCCTCGGAGAGGCTCACGTGGATAGGAGAACCAGGCCCGCCATATTTGACGGCATTATCCAAGAGGTTGAGGATGAGGCGATAGAGGCGTTGCTCATCTCCCCAGAGATAGAGGGGGGAGGAGCTGCTTAGGTGCAGTTCCTGGTGGCGGGGCTTGGCTAGCGGTTCTAGACTCTGCCAGGCTTCTCGCACCAAGGCGGCTAGATCTACCCAGCGCCATTGGGAGCGGGATCCGGCCCCCAAGTTGAGAGCGCTCAGTTCCAGCAAGTCTTGCACCAGCTGGCTGAGGCGCAGCGTCTCATTTAGCAGTCGTTCCACCCAAACCGCTTGCGCGGCATCGACTCGGCTTTGCAGAGTTTCCGCCAGGAGACGAATCGAGGTGAGGGGAGTCTTCAGCTCGTGGGCCACGTCCGAGGCCCAGCGATCCCGTTGTTGCGCCAGCAGCGTGGCCTCTAGGCGGTCTTCCAAAAAGATGGCCACATGGGCCTGGGGCAGGGGCAGCCCCCAAGCCCGCAGCGGAACCGGTTTGTCCTCGCCACCGGGAGGGTAGAAGACCCATTCGCGGCTCTGGACGGAAGCGCCAGCTTCCTGGCAGCGGGTGGCTTCGATGAGCTGATCCAACTCGTAGGAGCGCACCCACTCCAGCAAAAGCTTGATGCCCGGCTGCCAGTGGCTAATGCGCAGCAGGCGCTGGGCGGCAGGATTGCACTCTAGCACCACGTTGTTCTCGTCCACCCGCAAATATCCCCAGGGCAGACGCTGGCTGAGATACTGCCAGTCCAGGAGATACTGTCTTTGGCTAGCCTGCTCCAGTTCTTGTTGGCGAAGGTGGCGGCTAAGCCGGCTGAGCATCTGTTCAGGCGGCTGCAGCGGCAGGGCCAGGTGCATCAGGGATCCCAACTCTTGCAGTTGGCGGCTGAAGCGGCGTCGACTCTGCCAGCACAAGATCAGCATGCCGACAAGGCCAATGCTTAACCCAATGAGGATCCCGCCTTCCACTCCCATGAGCCCACCCCCTTTGCCGCCATTGTCGCCCAGGGATGGGGGAGTGAACGGATACGGAGTCCTGCCTCCCTAGCGGCGGTGCACCATCGTCGTGGTGGCCTGGTCGGTGGGCACGAGCAAGACTTCGCTTAGGTTGACGTGGGGGGGACGAGTGACGGCAAATAGCACCACCTCGGCCACATCCATCGCCGTCAAGGGGGTGAGGCCCCGATAGACCGCCGCCGCCCGCTCGCAGTCGCCGCGGAAGCGCACCTGGCTAAACTCGGTTTCCACCAAGCCGGGCTGGATCTCGGTAACGCGAATGGGGGTGCCGAGCAGATCCAGCTTCAGCCCCTCGGAGATGGCCCGCACGGCCGCTTTGGAGGCACAGTAGACGGCGCCGCCAGGGTAGGTCTGCCGACCAGCAATCGAGCCAATGTTGACCACGTGGCCCCGGCCCCGCTCCACCATCCCGGGCAAGACGGCGCGGGTAACATACAGCAAGCCCTTAATGTTGGTATCGATCATCTCCTCCCAATCTTGCACAGCGCCGCTGTGGAGTTTGTCCAAGCCGCGGCTAAGGCCGGCGTTGTTGATCAAAATGTCGATCTCGGCCCAGGCCGGCGGCAAAGACTGCAGCGCCTGCTGCACGGCTGCCCTATCCCGCACATCCAAAGTCAGCAGGTAGGAGGAAGTGCCGTAGGCCTGCTGCAATTCTGTGGCCAGCGCCTGCAGCCGCTCCTGACGGCGGGCTACTAGGATTAGCTTGGCTCCAGAACGGGCAAAAAGCTTGGCACAGGCTGCGCCGATTCCGCTGCTGGCGCCGGTGATGAGCACAATCGCGTTTTCCAGCATAGTCGGCTTGCCCAAAGAGGGGTGCTGGGATCCCTGCCCAACGCCTTGGTTTAACCCCTTCCCTTCTCCGATTGGCTGCCTATCCTCTACTCAGCCCCCCCTTGGGTGATGCGCAGGATCCCATACCCAAGCGCCACGCCCGCCAACGTCAAAACCAGAGAAATTCCCGCAATGGTCAAGATCTCGCTAGCCATGGATTTGCCTTAGATGAAGTGCAGTGTCCTTGTCTTAGGATATCGGATTTTGCTCTTGAACCTTACCAGCAGCGAGGTAGCCTCTCTCGAGCGCAAGAGAGCTGCCAAAGATTGCGCTTTGTAAAGTTCACGGTTACCTCAGACTTGCTAAGAGCGGGTTCCCTGCCTCTATAATGAGAAGCAATTTACAAGTCTTTACTGGCCTGGGCTAAGCAAGGCCAAGGACGGTGAAACTTGTCCGCTGGCTCTGAGGTAGCTTGCCACGAGCCCTGTGGCTTCTCGAGAAGTTCCAGGGTTTGAGTTTTTATACCTAGGCCGCGGTCTTGCCTTTAGGAGGCGAAGTTTGTAGCTTCACTAGCGTTCTCATCTTTAACTGAGGAGAAGATCGTCCTATGACCATAGCAGTGGGACGCGTACGCCAGGAGCGAGGATGGTTTGACGTCGTCGACGACTGGCTCAAGCGCGACAGATTTGTTTTCATCGGTTGGTCAGGGCTGCTCATGTTCCCCTGCGCCTACCTGGCCCTGGGCGGCTGGCTGACCGGCACTACCTTCGTAACTTCCTGGTACACCCACGGCCTGGCCAGCTCCTACCTGGAGGGGTGCAATTTTTTGACGGTGGCCGTTTCCACCCCAGCCGATAGCATGGGGCACAGCTTGCTCCTGCTCTGGGGTCCAGAAGCCCAGGGGAACTTCACCCGCTGGTGTCAAATTGGCGGCCTGTGGACCTTTGTGGCCTTCCACGGCGCCCTGGGCTTGGTTGGCTTCATGCTGCGGCAGTTTGAAATTGCCCGTTTGGTGGGGGTGCGGCCCTACAACGCCATTGCCTTCAGCGCGCCAATTGCCGTGTTTGTAAGCGTGTTTTTGATTTACCCCCTGGGACAGAGCAGTTGGTTTTTCGCTCCCAGCTTTGGGGTAGCCGGCATCTTCCGCTTCTTGCTGTTTTTCCAAGGGTTCCACAACTGGACGCTGAACCCCTTCCACATGATGGGAGTAGCTGGCGTTCTGGGTGGAGCGCTGCTGTGTGCTATCCACGGGGCAACGGTGGAGAATACCCTCTACAAGGATGGGGAGGCAGCAAGCACGTTCCGGGCTTTTGAGCCGACGCAGGCGGAAGAGACCTACTCCATGGTGACGGCAAACCGCTACTGGAGCCAGATTTTTGGGATAGCGTTCTCCAACAAGCGGTGGCTGCACTTCTTCATGTTGTTTGTGCCGGTAACCGGATTGTGGATGTCGAGCATTGGGGTAGTGGGGTTGGCGCTGAACCTGCGGGCGTATGAGTTTATCAGTCAGGAGACGCGGGCGGCGGAAGACCCCGAGTTTGAGACGTTCTACACGAAGAACATCCTGCTCAACGAGGGGATCCGGGCCTGGATGGCGCCTCAGGACCAGCCGCATGAGCACTTTGAGTTCCCTGAGGAAGTCCTCCCCCGCGGCAACGCCCTCTAATCTACCCAGTTAGCTGTAATTGAGCGCCTGCCCAAGGGATCCCCTCCTGCGGATCCCAGCGGCTAGGGATCCCAACGGCAGGTGCTTCCACTTAGCCAATCAATCAATTGTCCTGACGATTGGAGGTTGGTCTCTGTGACCTCAACAACAATTGGTTCTGTAGTGGTGCAAGATCGCACCCAAGGCGGGTTTGCCTGGTGGGCTGGGAATGCCCGCTTGATCAATCTCTCCGGTCGGCTTTTGGGTGCCCATGTAGCCCATGCTGGCCTGATGGTCTTCTGGGCGGGAGCGATGCTGCTCTTCGAGGTGGCTCACTTCACGCCCGATCGGCCCATGTACGAACAGGGCCTAATCCTGATGCCCCATTTGGCTACCTTGGGCTGGGGAGTTGGCCCCGGCGGCGAGGTGGTGGACACCTACCCCTACTTTGTGATTGGTGTGCTGCACCTCATCTCCAGTGCCGTGCTGGGGTTTGGGGGTGTTTATCACGCCATTCGCGGCCCAGAAACCCTGGAGCAGTCTTTCCCCTTCTTTGGCTACGACTGGAAAGACAAGAACAAGATGACCACCATCCTAGGAATTCACCTCATCCTCCTGGGGCTGGGGGCTTTCCTGTTGGTGGCCAAGGCTATGTGGTTTGGCGGTGTCTATGACACCTGGGCTCCCGGCGGTGGAGATGTGCGGGTCATTACCAACCCCACCCTCAACCCGGCAGTAATCTTCGGCTATCTGTTTAAGTCTCCTTTTGGAGGCGAGGGCTGGATTGTTAGCGTCGACAACATGGAGGATGTGATTGGAGGCCACATCTACATCGGCATCATTTGCATTGCCGGTGGGATCTGGCACATCCTCACCAAGCCCTTTGGCTGGGCTCGCCGCGCCTTTATCTGGTCGGGAGAGGCCTATCTCTCCTACAGCTTGGCGGCGGTTTCGCTCATGAGCTTCATTGCCACCTGCTACATCTGGTTTAACAATACTGTCTACCCCAGTGAGTTCTACGGACCCACGGGACCGGAAGCCTCTCAGGCGCAAGCCCTCACCTTTATCGTGCGCGACCAGCGCTTGGGGGCGAACATCGGCCAAGCCCAAGGGCCTACGGGTCTGGGTAAGTACCTAATGCGCTCTCCCACGGGCGAGATCATCTTTGGGGGCGAGACAATGCGCTTCTGGGATGTGCGGGCGCCCTGGAAGGAGCCGCTGCTGGGGCCCAACGGCTTGGATCTGGACAAGCTGAAAAACGACATTCAGCCCTGGCAAGCTCGCCGGGCGGTGGAGTACATGACCCACGCCCCGTTGGGATCCCTGAACTCGGTGGGAGGTGTGGCTACTGAGATCAACACCGTAAACTTCACCAGCCCGCGCACTTGGCTGGCGGCCCACAACTTCATCCTGGGCTTCCTGTTCTTTGTCGGCCACCTGTGGCACGCCGGTCGCGCCCGTGCTGCTGCTGCCGGCTTTGAGAAAGGAATTAGCCGCGAGGACGAGCCTGTCTATCGGATGAAGCCAATCCGATAGAAAGTGCAGGTCTTTCCAACTAGCACCTTTGGCCCCCAGTGGGGGGCCTTTTTTTGGGATCCCCCTGGTCGGGATTGGCGGGGAAGGCGGCGAGGGTAGAGACTGGGAGAGCTGAATCCTTGAAGAAGATGCACAAAGTCCCAGTTACCGTCATCACGGGATTTTTGGGATCCGGCAAGACGACGCTGATCCGTCACCTCCTGCTCAACAGCCGGGGTCGCCGCATCGCTGTTGTGGTAAACGAGTTTGGCGAAGTGGGCATCGATGGCGAGTTGCTGCGAGACTGCCAACTCTGCGAGGGAGAGGTCTCCATTCTGGAGCTGGTCAACGGCTGCCTCTGCTGCACAGTGCAGGAGGAGTTTTTGCCGACCCTGGAGGCGCTGCTGCAACGGCGGGCGGAGCTAGACAACATTGTTATTGAGACATCAGGGTTGGCTTTGCCCAAGCCGCTGGTGCAGGCTTTCCGCTGGCCAACGATTCGCACCGGTGCCACTGTGGATGCGGTGATTGCGGTGGTAGACGGCCAGGCGCTGGCTGCGGGGCAGCTTGTGGGGGATCTGGCGGCCCTGGAGGCCCAGCGGCAGGCAGACGAGAGCCTAGATCACGAGACACCCATTGAGGAGCTGTTCGAGGATCAGCTAAGCTGTGCCGATCTGGTGTTGCTCACCAAGGTGGATCAGATTACGCCGGCGGAGCGAGCGCAAGTGGAAAGCTGGCTGCGCCAAAAATTGCGCCCTGAGGTTCAAGTCCTCCCTTGCGAGCGGGGCCAGGTTGCCCCAGAAGTGCTCCTGGGCTTCAACGCAGCCGTGGAAGATCAACTCGAGCGCCGCCCCAGCCACCACGACCACGGGGAGGAGCACGAGCACGAGGCCTTTGAGTCTTTCTGCCTAAGCCTGGAGGAAGGCTATGAGCCGGGATCCCTAGTTGCCCAGTTGCGTCAACTGGCGCAAGAGGAATGCCTCTACCGGGTGAAGGGCTTTGTAGCCGTGCCCCACAAGCCAATGCGCCTGGTGCTGCAGGGGGTGGGAGGGCGATTTGAAACCTACTACGATCGCCCTTGGCGCCCCCAAGAGCCGCGTTTAACCCGCCTGGTGTTCATTGGACAGAGACTTAACCGGGCGCGCATTGCCGCAGAGCTTCAGGCCCTAGCTGCCACCCGCTGATCCCTGGGATCCCTCAAGAGCGGCCTAGAGGTAGGCCTCCAGGAGGGAGGCTACAGTGGGGAAGCGGCAGGGCAAACCCAGGGCTGCTGGCGAAAGGGCGGGATGATAGACAAAGTGGCGGTGGCGCAGACAATACTCATCCCACTCTGAAAGCCGCACCCCAAACAGAAAAGCCAGGCGGCGGAGGAAGCCGATGGGCAGAGGCAGGCGGAAGTAGATCCGCTTTTTGAGATAGGCGCACACCTGTTCCACGCACTCGTCTAGGGAGAGGGGAGGATTGCCCAACACCCAATCGCCGCCACCGGGCGGATGGGCCACCCAGTAAGCCACCATCTCGGCCACATCGGCGGCGTGGATGAAGTGGAAGCTGGCATCCACCCGCAAAAAGCGGATGAGATCCAGCCAGCGGAGCACATCCTTGAGGCCGGCAGTGATGTGGGAGTAGGGGTGGTAGGGGCTACCGCCAAACAGCAGGGTGGGATAGAGCGTGAGCAGGCGATCCGGCCAGAAGCAGCTTTCCTGCCGCCGCAGTAGCATCTCGTACTTGCTGCGGATGTAGTCGGTTCCGGCCTGGCCAGCAATGGCCAAGGGCTCGAGAGCCTGGTTCAAAAGGCTGGCTGTGGAAAAGTAGATCACCTGCTGACAGCGCTGGGGATCCAGCAGCTGAAAGAGCTCCAAGGTGTGGGTAACATTCACCGCCCAAGCCAGCGAGGGATCCCCCCAAGCCGCTGCCATGTGGATTAACCCATGCATCTGCCGCAGCAAGGCGGCGTGTTCTCTAATGCGCAGGAGATCGCCATGCACCAAGGTAATGGGAGCAGGCAGCCGCTCCAGGGGCAGCCGCAGGCGGCTGGGATTGCGGACAAGGACGTACAGGTGGTAAGCGGGCCGCTCCGGAAACTCGGGATCTCTTTGCTGGGCTAGGCGCTCCAACACATAGTGCCCTAAGCAGCCGCTAGCGCCAGTAAGAAACAGGTTTCGCAAGAGCTCTTCCCAACCAGACTCGGTGAAAAAAAGCTTCTGACTAGTGTACCGCTTTAGAGCCTGCCGGCTGAAGGCAAGCCGCCTGGCTTGGAAAACCCCAGCATTGATCTGGCTGCAAGGAGGTCAGCCAGCTTCCTAAACTCCGGCATGGCAATGGGAGAACTTTAGTCATTCATAGCATGGTAGGTAGCTACTGCAGACGGCGATACACGGTTTAAGTAGCGGAAGATCCAGTACTTAAAGAGCGTATCTAGAAAAACTGGAAAAGTGGCAATAAAGCCGTAGATGAAATTGCGGTTTTCGGGCAAACCCAGGTGCTCAGCTAGACTACTTAGCAAGACTTCCCAGCCATGGGGAGAGTGATAGCCAACAAACACATCGGTGAAGAGAATGATGATGAAAGCCTTGGCGCTATCGCTCAGGCCATAGATTAGGCGATCTAGAAAGGACTTAAGAACTTCAATTTCTTCACGCCCGACAAAGACTAGCCAGCCAAATACCGCCAGGGATAGCAAGTCGGCAAGGATGTTTTTTGGGCCTTCCAAGTTCTTACGGCTGTATTTTTGCAGCAGCTCCTCTGCTTTCAGGGAAAGTTGATCCTCCAACTCTGAGTCCAGCTCTTCTCGAGGTTGGTGACGTAAAGCCCGCTCAAACTCCATTTTTTCCTTGAAAAGCTCAAATTCCGCAACAGCTCTTTCTTGAAGTTCGTGGCTTAAAGCCACAAGGGTAGGCTCCTGAGGCTGCAGCCGATCCACCAACGGCCCAAACAGAAAGTGCTTCGAGAAAATCTGGACAAGTAGCGGCAAAATGGCCAGCAGCAACAAAAACCGAACTGCCACCAGTGTGCGCGTGCGTTGGCTGCGGTACTCCTGGAGCAACTCTTCTTCTGCCTGTGAACTTAACTCTCGGCGAATCTGCCTAGCTGTGCGCAAAAGGGAGCGAGGCAGGACGGCTGTTTTAGAAGCAACGGGGGCACTGCCATCCTCAAGAGGGGTCTTCTCAGCCTTGATGGGTTGAGCAGCAGGCTCTGCCTGAGTTGACTCGTCTTGCTCTTGGGGCTGGGGCCGCGTGGCGCTGAACTTGAGTGGAGGGGCAGGGCGCTTGTAGCGGGAGATAACCTGATCGATAAACTCTAGCTTCTCGAAAATGGAGGGATCCCTCTCAGCCCCCTTGCCCTTGGTTGTGGAGGGGCTGCTCTTGGCACTAAGATCCTCGGCGTCGTTGACTTCTGCAGCAACGCGAGGGCCACTGCCATCTAGCTCGGGATCGGGCAGGCGGGAAAAGAGACTGCTGGCTCTAAATTCTGCTAGACTAAGGCTAATCTGCCGCAGGTGCTGGCGCAGTTGGATCTGAAAGTAGTGGCTGGTGTTTTGGCCGTGGCTTCCGTTGCTGCCGATGACTCCTCCCTGGAAGTAGCGGTTTTCAATGGCTTTGATGCGAAGGGCAGCTTGATAGGCCCGATCAAGGGAGCGGAGGGGAGTACTTGAGATCCACTGGCCGAGCCTGCTCAGTACGGATTTCCCCATAGGGCGGTTTTTCTCAGGCCTGATTTTTCAATGGCTAGCTATTGTAACAACTCCCAAGAGGCCAGGCAGGGAACTGCCCTGCAGGAGTTAGGGTTTAGGATCCCTTGAAGTGCTTGAGGGCAAAGCCACAGATCTGCAGCAGCCGCAAGCCGTCGCGCAGATGGTGGATATTGGAGCGGCCATAGGTTCTGGGGAAATAGCGCACTGGAATGTCCAGGATCTTGAGGGTGCGCTTGGCCGCCCCTAGCAACAGGTCGAAATCGCCAAAGGGATCAAAATTCCCCCATTCTTGCCGCAGCTTGGCAATTTGCCAGTAGTCCTCCCGCCAGAGGGCCTTGGTGCCGCAGAGGGTATCTTTGACGCGAATGCCAAGGATGTAGGAAAGAAGAGCAGCAAAAAAGCGGTTGGCCCACTGGTTCAGGCGCGGCATCGCCTCCGGTTTCAGCGGATAAATGAGTCGGCAACCGTTGGCAAAATCACAGCGCCCGGAAGCCACCGCCCGGAAGAACTTGGGGAGGTCTTCCGCCTGGACAGTTAGGTCGGCGTCGAGAATGATCACCACGTCGCCCCTGGCTGCGGCAAACCCCTGGCGCACCGCATCCCCTTTGCCCTTGCCCTCTTGCCGGAGAGCCTGGATGGGACGGATCCCTTGGTATTCGGCCTGAACCCGCTGAATCTCGGCCCAAGTGTCGTCGCTGGAATGCCCCTCTACGAAAAGGATCTCGGTGCGGGATCCCATCTCGGGCAGCTGCTCCACGCAGCGGCGAATGTTGCCAGCTTCGTTGCGAGCTGGAATGATCACGGTGCAAGAGGGCTGTTTCTCAGGGGGGGGATCCCAGTTGGGATCCGGTTGGAGACGGGCAATCGTGTATTCCGTCAGGCAGAGGGCGTTGATCCCTGGCAAGGGGGCAATCACGCGGTTCACCAGGGTTGAGAGCAGGGGGATCCGCCGCGGCAACAACAACCGCTTGCCCTGCTGGATAACCTCATACCCCGCCAGATGGAGCAAATTGGCCACATCGGCTGCCGAGAGCCAGTTGGCTGCTGGTAGGGGCCTGCGCTGCTTCAGAAGGGTTGCCAAGTTCAAAAGCGGCTCCCAAAGGGGGTTGTGATGGGAAAGAATAAGGCGAGTGCGCGGGGTGCAGAAACAGCGCAACTGCTCAAGAACCTGCTGAATATCCCTCAGGTAGCTGAGAGTATTGACGAGCAAAATGGCGTCAAAAGGCTGGGCCAAGATCGGATCCCGCTTGTCCAACCTATGGAGATCTTGCAGGCGAAAGTGGAGGTGGGGAAATTGCTGCTGGGCCTGGGCAATGACCTCGGCATCTTGGTCGATCCCCACTCCAAAACTGGGCCGCAAAGCGTTGAGCAGAGCCCCTGTACCGCAGCCAATCTCCAGAATGCGCAGACCTGGAGGCAGAAAGAAGCGGAGCAGCCGCTCCAGATCCTCGTAGTAGTAACGGTTCTTCTGCTGCCAGTAGTGAAGAGGGCATCCAGAGGCTGGCAATAGACTTTGGGAAAGCTGATTTTTTGCGAAGTTCAAGGCCTAACCTTTGCCGCCGCTGCTCAAAGGTTTGCCCGCGGTCAAGCCCTTTGCCAAGGCTTTAGCGGCGACGCACCCTGTCTCTATAGCTAACAATCACGATGGCGCCAAAGAGGAGACCCAGCACTACAGCGCCGTACACCAGGCTCCAGAGGAAGCTAGCCAATGAGGGAGTCATAGAAAGGTTTCCTCCTCGGGCAAATAGCCGTTTCCAACTGCCTCTCAATTATACCCAGCCTCGTGACCTTGGTTTGCCTCCGTCTCCTAGCGGGGAGACCCTAGGGGCTAGCTTGGTATTCCAGGTGTACCTCCTCTAGCGTTTGGCTGGTGCCGGCAAGGGGGTTGTCCGGAGTTAAGAAAAGCAGACAGTGGCATTCTTTTCGCTCCCGCATGGGTACGCAGGGACAGTTCCAATAGCCAGCTTTCACCTCCGCCTCTTTGTCTTCGTAGAAGCGGCAAGGACAGAGCGGGGCGCCCAGTTGCTCTTTGTGCAGAGCTAGGCCCTCAATCACCGCTGTCGTAATTGTGGGGTCGGAGCAGAAAAAAGTGCCGGTACGTTTGGCGTAGGTTTCTGCAAAATGGCGCATCACCTCGAAGGTTTTCTGCGAGGCCTTGTTGTAACCACGACTTTGATTTTCCATACCGATTCCCAGGGGTGTAACCAGTAATCCGGGCTACCTCGCTCTTCGTTGTACAGCAGACTCCTGTTCAACACGAACAAAAACGGCCTTGCTGTTACACAAGGCAACATTTTGAGACAACTTCAACACACTCCCCGGAAAGAGAAGGTCTGCTCTTCAGGGTACTACCAGCACTGGGCAAGGGGAGAGGTCGATGACCCGGTGGCTGACAGATTCGTTTTTCCGGCCTTCGGCTAGGCTGATGCCGCGGGATCCCATCACAATTAGGCTAATCTCTAGCTCGTCTGCCACGTCGCAGATGACGAAGGGAACTTTTCCCTCGCGATACTCGCTCTTGACGTTTTGGATCCCAATCTGCTGCAGGCCAGCCTCAGCGTGTTTGAGCAGGTTGTGGATAGTTTGGCGGGCTTGCTCCACCTGCTCTGGGTCTAGCTCTGTACTGTCTAGGACGGAGAGCAGATATACCTGACTCTTGTAACGCTGCGCTATGTCCGCCACCAGCGGCAGGGCATGGCTGGTTTCCCGCGAGTTGTCGATGGGAAAGAGCAGTCTTTCGAACATAGTCGCAGATTCCCCCTCCACCCCACCCGGACTACTCTGCCTATTCTACTTCCGCTTCTCTTGAAACAGGGGCAAGCCGTTAAAGTTTTCCGGAAGCAAAGGGATCTAGGGGCGAAAATCCACTAGTCTATTGGCAATTGGGCTTTGGCCAGAACTGTCTAGCCAATTGCTGAGGTGCAACTGTGGAAACGGCCATCGAGTGGATTACCGCCCATGAGATCCTCGACTCGCGGGGACAACCGACCTTAGAAGCTCTGGTGGGCCTGGCCAATGGAGCAACCGGCTTGGCCCAGGTGCCCAGTGGCGCTTCGACTGGCACTTTTGAGGCTCACGAGCTGCGGGATGGGGATCCCAGGCGCTACAGCGGCAAGGGCGTGTTGAGGGCGGTGGAAAACATTCTTGGCCCCATCCAGTCGGAGCTGCGGGGAGAAGATGCCCTCAACCAGGCCCGCATCGACCAGTTGATGATCGATCTGGATGGCACCCCCAACAAGTCGCAACTGGGAGCCAACGCCATCTTGGCGGTCTCTTTGGCCACGGCTAAGGCGGCTGCCAATGCGGTGGGCCTGCCTTTGTACAGGTACCTGGGCGGACCCTTTGCCAACCTGCTGCCAGTGCCGCTCATGAATGTGCTCAACGGCGGCGCCCACGCCGACAACAACCTCGATATTCAAGAGTTCATGCTCGTGCCCATTGGGGCACCCAGCTTTCGCGAGGCGCTGCGCTATGGGGCGGAGGTGTTTGCGGCGCTAAAGCAAGTGCTGCAACAGAAGGGGCTGTCCACGGGGGTAGGAGATGAGGGGGGATTTGCCCCCAACCTCGACTCCAACGCTGCCGCTTTGGATCTGTTGATAACCGCTATTGAACGAGCGGGCTACAAGCCAGGGGAAGAGGTCGCCTTGGCCCTGGATGTAGCGGCCAATGAACTGCTGGAGGATGGGCAGTACCACTTTGAGGGCAAAGCCCGCAGCGCCGAGCAGATGGTCAATTACTACGAGCAACTGCTAGCCAACTATCCCATCCTTTCCATTGAAGATGGTCTGGCCGAAGAAGATTGGGCTGGCTGGCAGGCCATGACTGCTCAACTGGGATCTCGCGTGCAACTGGTAGGGGACGACCTGTTTGTTACCAACCCAGCTCGGCTGCAGAAAGGCATCGACAGCGGTGTGGCCAACGCCATTTTGATCAAGCTCAACCAGATTGGCACGCTGACAGAAACGGTCTCGACCCTTCAACTGGCCGCTCAGGCGGGCTTTCGCACCATCATCAGCCACCGCTCCGGCGAGACGGAAGACACCACCATTGCCGACCTGGCGGTGGCCACCCGCGCCGGCCAGATCAAAACTGGATCCCTTTGTCGCAGCGAGCGCATTGCCAAGTACAACCAACTGCTGCGCATCGAAGACGAGCTGGGGGAAGCAGCAGTTTATGCCGGTCGGGTGGGCCTGGGCCCTCGGGCCCTGCCGGCGCGAAGTCGCTAGTCGGTCTGGATCCCCAGCACCTCCACCAAAAAGGCCCAGCGGTCGGCGGTCTCTTCGATAAGCTTGGTGGTGGGCTTGCCGGCTCCGTGGCCGGCTTTGGTGTCGATGCGAATGAGGATGGGCTGGGATCCCCCCTGGGCTGCTTGCAGGGCAGCGGCAAACTTAAAGCTGTGGGCCGGCACCACGCGGTCGTCGTGATCGGCGGTGGTAATTAGGGTGGCGGGATAGGCAGTGCCGGGCTTGAGGTTGTGCAGGGGGGAATAGGCGTAGAGGGCCTTGAACTCCTCTGGGTCCTCCGGGGATCCATACTCCGAGATCCAGGCCCAGCCGATGGTGAACTTGTGAAAGCGCAGCATGTCGAACACCCCCACGGCGGGCAGGGCTGCCGCAAAGAGATCCGGCCTTTGGGTCAGGCAAGCCCCTACCAAGAGGCCGCCGTTGCTGCCACCAGAGATGGCCAACTTGGAGGGGTTGGTGTAGCCATTGGCCACTAGCCACTCAGCCGCGGCGATGAAGTCGTCGAACACCTTTTGCTTGTTGAGCTTGGTGCCCGCCTGGTGCCAGGCTTCCCCGTATTCGCCGCCGCCGCGCAAGTTGGGCTGGGCGTAAACCCCTCCCATCTCCAGCCAGGCCACCAGGCCCACCGAAAAGCTGGGAGTCAGGGAGATGCCAAAGCCGCCGTAGCCGTACAGCAGGGTCGGGTGATCCCCTGTCCGAGCCAGGCCACGGCGGTGGACGAGGAACATGGGGATGCGGGTGCCGTCTTTGCTAGGGTAGAACACCTGCTGCACCTCATAGGCTTGGGGATCGAAGTCCACCTGCGGCTGACGGAATAGGGTGCTCCTGCCAGTGGTGAAGTCGTAGCGGTAGATGGTGGGCGGGGTGGTGAAGCTGGTGAAGGTATAGAAGGTTTCGGTGTCATAGCGTTTGCCGCCAAAGCCGCTGGCGGATCCCAGCCCTGGCAAGGGAATTTCCCCCAGGTAGGTGCCGTCTAGAGCAAAGGTCTTGATCTGGGTGTGGGCGTCTTTGAGGTAGAAGGCAACAAATTGGTTGTTGATGAGGCTAACCCCTTGCAGGGTTTCCTCGGCTTCAGGGATCACCTCTTGCACCTGCCCTGGGTTGTCAAGATCAATGGCCACCAGTCGCCGCCGGGGGGCGTTGAGGTCGGTGAGCAGCCAAAAGCGGGAGCCGTCGTTGCCGACAAAGCTGTACTCGGCCTCGAACTCGCGGATAAGCTCCACCACTGGCGAGTTGGGATCCCGCAGGTCTTTGTAGAAGAGGAGGTTTTTGGGATCCGTGCCCCGCCAGACGGAGATGATGAGGTAGTTGCCATCTTCGGTAACCCCGCCGGCAAAGCCCCACTCTTTTTGGTCAGGGCGGTGGTAGACTAAGGGATCTTCCGACTGGGGAGTGCCCAGGCGGTGGTAGTAGAGCTTTTGGAAGTAGTTGGCGCTTTCGTATTCCCTGCCGGGGGGCGGCTCGTCGTAGCGGCTGTAGAAAAACCCCTGTCCGTCCGGCGTCCAGCTGGCCCCCGAGAACTTAATCCAGCGCAAGTGATCCGGCAGGTCTTCTCCCGTTTCAATATCGCGCACCTTCCACTCTTGCCAGTCGGAGCCGGAGCGGGAGAGGCCATAGGCCAGATAGCGCCCATCGCGGCTGATGGCAATGCCCGAAAGGGCCACGGTGCCATCTTCGGAAAGGGTGTTGGGATCTAGCAAAACCCGGGCCTCGGCCTCCAGGCTCTCTTGGGTATAGAGAACGCTCTGGTTTTGCAGGCCGTCGTTTTTGAAGTAGAAGTAGCGGCCCCCTTCTTTGAAAGGCTGGCTGTATTTTTCGTAGTTCCAGAGCTGGGTTAGGCGCTCCAGGAGCCGCTGCCGCGCCGGGATCCGCTGCAAGTAGTCAAAGGTGAGCCGGTTTTGCGCCTCGACCCAGGCCCGCGTTTGCTCAGAGTCCAGATCCTCCAGCCAGCGATAGGGATCCGGCACTGCTTGCCCATGGTAGACGTCGACAACGGTGGGATCCGGATGGCTAGGAGGGTAGTTGAACATAGAGACGGAGAGCAAGAGGCCAATTCCACTATGGCAGAAGCCTAAAACTGCCGGGGGGCAAGCCTCGCTATAGTAGAAGCCGAGTTGCGCAGACAGGTTTCGTGCTTCCGCGTTCCCCGGTTGGACGAATTGGCGCCTATCCCTTGGGCGAGGGCCGCTATCGCTTCTCGGTTTGGGCGCCTTTGGTTGAACGAGTCGAGCTAAAGCTGACTAGCCCCGTCCGACGGCTCATCCCTCTGACCCAAGATGAGCAGGGCTACTGGCAGGGGGAGGTGGAGGGGATCCCGCCTGGACCGGTGGACTACCTCTACCGCCTGCACACCGCAGTGGGGGTGGTGGAGCGGCCAGATCCCGCTTCCCGCTGCCAGCCCTACGGCGTCCATGGCCCCTCGCGGGTGGTGGATCCCCACTTTGACTGGCAGGATCAGGGGTGGAAGGGGATCCCTCTCTCCCAGTGGATCCTCTACGAGCTGCACGTGGGCACCTTTACCCCGGAGGGCACCTTTGCCGCCATCATTCCTCGCCTGCCGCAACTTGTGGAGCTGGGGGTCAACGTATTGGAGCTGATGCCGGTAGCCCAGTTTCCAGGGGAGCGCAACTGGGGCTATGACGGCGTCTATCCCTATGCCGTGCAGACTAGCTATGGGGGAGCAGCGGGCCTGAAAGCGTTGGTGAACGCCTGCCATCAGCAGGGCCTGGCTGTCGTCTTGGATGTGGTCTACAACCACCTGGGTCCGGAGGGGAACTACTTGGGGGATTTCGGCCCCTACTTTGCCGACAAGTACCGTACGCCGTGGGGGAAGGCCATGAACTTCGACGGCCCCTATTCGGACGGGGTGCGGGAGTTTTTTCTGCAAAACGCCGAGTACTGGCTGGAGGAGTTTCACCTAGATGGCCTGCGGCTGGACGCGGTGCATGCCATCTACGACTTCAGCGCCTACCCTTTTTTGCAGGAATTGGCGGAGCGGGTGGATGCCCTAGAAGCGCGCACGGGCTGGCCCAGGGTGCTTGTAGCTGAAAGCGACCTCAACGACGTCCGCCTCATCACCCCCCGCAAGCAAGGGGGCTACGGGCTAGACGCCCAGTGGTGCGACGACTTTCATCACTCGGTTCACACCCTGCTTACTGGGGAAAAGACAGGCTACTACCAAGACTTCGGCCAATTGGAGCACCTGGCCAAGGCCTACCGGGAGAGCTACGTCTACTCCGGCCAGTACTCCCGCTACCGACTCCGCCGCCACGGCAATTCCGCCGTCAGCAGGCCGGGATCCCAGTTTGTCATCTGCATTCAAAACCACGACCAGGTGGGCAACCGCATGTTGGGGGAGCGCCTCAGCCAGCTCACCTCCTTTGCGGGCCTGAAGTTGGCCGCCGCTGCCCTGCTGCTAGCTCCTATGTTGCCGCTGCTGTTTATGGGGGAAGAGTATGGGGAGGTGGCCCCCTTTCTCTACTTCATCAGCCACGGGGATCCCAACCTGGTGAAAGCAGTGCGCCAGGGACGCTGCCGCGAGTTCAGCGCCTTTGCCTGGCGGGGCGAGCCCCCGGATCCCCAGGCAGAGGAGACCTTCTTGCGCTCCAAGCTGAACTGGGAGTTGAAGGAGGCCGGTCACCACCAGGTTCTCTGGAAGTGGTACCAGACCCTGATCCGGCTGCGCAAAACCCAACCGGCCCTCCAGCACCTAGAGCGGGAGGGGGTGGAAGTGGAGCTGTTTTCCGGCTCTGGCCTGGCCCTGCACCGCCGCCAGGGATCCCAGTCTTTGCTTGCCCTTTTCAATTTCAGCCCCGATCAGCCAGTCACCTATACCCAATGGCCCAGCGGCACCTGGGAGAAGCTTTTGGATAGCCACGAGGCCCAGTGGTTGGGAAAGGGATCCCAACTGCCGGCAGAAAGCCAAGGGGATCCGGTTGAGGTACTGGGCTATGGGGTGGGCCTCTATGGTGCTTTGCACCGCTAACGCAGATGGCTGCGGCCAGAAGGGAAATCTCGACCGCTCCAGACCTGGCAAACGGAAACGGTCTAGCCGATCTTCGCGCCGCGGAAATAGAGGGAGTCAGGCAAGGGCCTGCGAGCGAGGCTGGGATTTCGGGAAGGTTCGCTCACTGGTTGGCCGCGATAGGTCAGCTTGGGCTTGGCAGGGTTGCCCGTAGGAGCAGCCTCTGGTTGGGACTGCACGGGTACGCCCGGCGACAGTTGAGCCCACACTTCCGCGTGATTCTCAAACTGCACCACAATGCTAAGAAATCCCCTTTCAAGGTCGGCGCGACAGGCAGATATCGCGTCTTGGGCGCATTTGCACACTTGCCGACGGGCGTAGAAGTGATTCTGAAACCTGATCACCTCCACCAAACCCTGAGGAGTCGAAGCCCAGAAGCCACTCTCTGCATCGCTGTAGTCGAGAATAACCATGGCTAACTCCTACACTGACGAGTGGATGGATAAAGAATTCCCAACTCTTCCACTATGGATATCAAACGTCGTGAAACGTAATGGTGATGTCGTGAAACGTAATGGTGATCTTGATTACATTGACAATGTTTCGATATCACTATGGGAATAACTTGTAATCTTGACCGCAGCCGTAGCGCCAAGCCTCGCGGCGCCGCTTCCAGAAGTAGTCTTGGGGGTCGGTTTCCAGCTCCGGGCGATCCGTTAGCCTTTGCAGCAGCTCGTAGAGGCCAAGGGCGCCAAAGTGGCCCGCCCATGCCACCAGCTCCGGCAACCCCAACCGAGGCAAAAGTCTGGCTACCAAGCTGGGATCCCGACGCGTCACCCCCCACAGGGCCTGGGCCAAGCCGCCAAGCTGCACCACATCCTGCAAAAAGGGCTGCACCACCTGGGGTCCGGCGGCAACCATGGCTTCAAATACCCTGCTCAACAGGCGGTTAATGCTATGGGGATCCCAGTTTTCCTCTCCCAAAGGAGGGATCATTGCTTTTTGAAACAGCCAGGTTACCGCCAAATTGGGCTGGTAGGGCTGCAGCAGGGCCAGGGCCGCCCGATCCAACTGCCGCTGGGCTAGAGCCTCGTGGATTCCCTGTTGCAGACGATCCAGATGGCGCAACATTGCCCCAAAGCCGCCAAAGCTCAAAGGCGACTGGCTGCCGCTACTGTCTCCTACTGCCAGAAGGCGATCCCAGGGCAGTTGCAGCGGGCTGCGCCGGTAGGCGGGGAAAACGCCACACAGCTTGCGCACCCAGCGGATTTGCTCCAGCTCAACCCCCTGGTAGGCAGGGAGCAGCCGGCAGTAGTCCTGCCAGAGCCTCTCTAGACTCGGTCGGCGGGGATCCCGGTCGCAGTAGGTAAACAGATAGGTGGTGCGCCCATCGCGGGCGGGGAAGGCCTCCCAGAAGGGCTGGTAGCCGTTCTGGGCTGGGGTAAAGCTGTAGAACAGATCCCCCGTGGGTTGCTCCGGCAGACCCTGGGCACAGGATCCCACCACCAGACAGACGCTGTCCGGCGGCTGCCCTTGGCGGGCCTGGGCCACGATGGGGGAGCGGTGCCCCATGGCATCCACCAGGAGCTGGGCGCTGAGCTGGCCGGTGGTGGTCTGGATGCGGATCCCGTCGGGGTGGATTGTGGCGCCAAGAAAGCCAGTTTGCTCCTGCAACTGCCCTCCCCAGTCTAGGAAGTGCTGCTTGAGGAACTCCAGCAAGCTGACCGGATCCACGCCCACATTGAGCACCCCTTCCACCCACCAGGTGGGGCCCTCCCCAAAGCCAATGCGCCCTCGGGGGTAGTGGGTCACCTGCACCGCCTCCCATTCGGTTGGGGTGAGCAGCTCCAGCTCCAACAGCACTTGTAGCTCTCGCCGGGAGGTGTTCCACTCCTGCTCCCGCCCCCGCAGGATGCCGCGCTCGATTAGGATCACCCGCCAGCCCCGCTTGGCTAAGGCCGCTCCCAAGAGAAGCCCCAGGGTGCCGCCGGCAATCACCACATCGGCATCCGGGCTGCCCAGGCTCTCAGAACAGCAGTGAACCACCGCCGGAGGCAGCACCGTTGGTTTCTGCCGCAGGGATCCCCACCAGCCCTCCAAGGCAGGCAGAGTTTCAGGTGGGGAGACGAGTTCAGCCATGGCGGGAAGGACTAGGCTAGACCAAGCCGCGGCTGCGGAGGCGACGGTAGATCAAAACCAGCGTATCCGCCTCGCCCACGTTGCCCGGAAACAGCACTACCGGCAAGTTGGGAAAGCGGGGATGGTCTGCTGGCGTGAGCACCATGGAGATCCCTGGGTAGATCTGCCCCAGCAGCCGCACCGCTGGCAGGTTGAGGCCAACGCTGAGGATGTTGTTGGAGGTAATGCCGCCCTTGCTAACGAGATAGCCGATCCCTTCCGGCAGCCCCTGCACAATGGCCATCAACAGGCGGGAAACTCTCTGCCCAAAGGCCAGCCGTGCCTCCGGGTTGGCGCCGTCAAACCCCACTTCTTCCCGGCTGGTGTAGACCACCGGCGTCAGGCCCTGCCCGTAGGCGCGGTGGACTTGCTCCAGGATTGCCGGCAGCAGCTCGGCTTCCTTCCCCGGCTCCAAGAGCCGCCTTACCTCCACCTCGATGCCCTGGATCCCTGGCTCCTGGAGCAGGCGGGCCAACTGCTGGCTGGTCTTTTGGACATGGGATCCCACGATCACCACCCCTGGCCGGTCAGAGCGGACAAACTGCCCCATCTCTTCTGGCGGAACCGGCTGCGGCGGCAACTGGGCCAAAGCCGTCAAGAGGCTGGCGGCGCTGCGAAACAAAAAGCGCTTCCCCTGCTCTATGGCCGCCCAGACATCCTGGGCAAAACGATCCAGATCTGCCTGGGTTTCTCCATCCACCACACAGCAGACATTCCCCCCTAGACCTAAAAGCTGCTCCAGACAGCCAGCGCGAATCTGCTCTAGAGTCAATCGCACCACCTGCTCGGCCCGGATCCGCCCCTGGGTCTTTTCCTGCACATACTCGGGCAAATAGCTGTGGTGGTAGCCAAACACCGCATCGCGGGCAAACTCCGTCTCATGGACTGGCACCCAGCGGCCCTCCACCCGTAGATAATGGACACTGTTGCGGGTGATGCGTCCTCCTTCAAAAAAGGCCGGCACCAGAAAGTGGGCATCAAAAGGCCCCAGCTCCGCCGCCATCACATCCGTCTCCAAGGGATAGTGCCCGCGCAGCGTCGAGTCGGAGCGGCTGATGAAAAGGGCCCGCTCCCACCCCAGCTCTCCCATGGCCTGCTTCAGGGCCCGGCAGACCGACCGCGTCACCTCGGCAGCCTCCGCCGCTGGCAGGGATCGCGTGTTGGTGAGGATAAAGCGAATTGGCGAGCTATCCTGTAACCCCAACTTGAGCGTTTCCAGATCCCAGCGGGTCAGCAGCAGGCAGCTATGGACAGTCTGGGATCCGGTAGGGTCATCGTCCAAAACGACAATGGGGAGACGGCTCATCCCTGTCCTCCAGCGCGGAGAGTGGGAGCCAGTTTTCCACTGCTCAAGAAAAGTTTGCCATGATCAAGATCTACAAATGAAATTTACAGGCTCTGGAAGCTGCAAACGACAGCAGCTATTCCCAGGGAGAAAGCCATGGGGCAAGCTGAGCTGCAACTTCAGATCAAGCGGATTCAGCAGGATGTGCTGCGCATGGGGGCGCTGGCGGAAAAATCGCTGGTCTTGGCTCAGCAAGCCCTCTTTGAACAGAACTTAGCTGCCGCCGAACAGGCCATCGACCAAGACAAGCAAATCGACCGCTTCTATCGTCAAATCGAGAAAGACTGTATTGACCTCATCGCCTTGCGCTCGCCAGTGGCGCGGGATCTGCGCTGGATCAGCACCCTGATGCAGCTGGTTCGGGATCTGGAGCGAATTGGCGACTACGCCAAAGACTTGGCTGAGGTGGCTTTGCGCCTGGCTCTCTACCCCCCGCCGCCCCAGCTGGGGCGCATTCGCGTGATGATGCGGCGCTGCCAGAAAATGCTCAGCCATAGTCTTGCGGCCCTGACGGAATTGGATGCCGAGCTGGGCCGACAACTCAAGCGGGAGGACGACGCCGTTGATGAAGATTACACCAACCTTTACAATACGTTGGCGCAGCAGTCTGACGTCAAGGGATCCATCGAGCCTATCCTATTGATGTTGCTGGCTATTCGCTACCTGGAGCGGCTAGCTGACCACAGCACCAACATTGGCCAGCGGGTGGCGTTCATCGTCACGGGCCACCGCGACTAGCTTCAAGGCGTTGAGTTTGCAGGTTTTGCTCCTCTCTGCTTCCCTGCAATGGACTTCTCTCGGATTTTTCATCATTTTCTCTCCCAACCTGCCGAGCAATGGAGCGATAGAGAGACGCTGCTAGCCCTTGTGCCAACTTCTGATCCCGAAGCAGTGGCAATGCTGGACATTGCCCTCGATGGACTAGTGCGGGCGGGGTTTCTTGAACGAGCGGGGGATCCGCCTCGCTACCGGCGTAAGCCGGATGAATCCTTGGTCGTGGGGCGGTTGCGCTGCTCCAACAAGGGCTTTTGCTTCGCCGTTCGGGATGAACCGGGGGCGGAGGACGTGTACATCCACGGCAGCAACCTCAATGGCGCTTGGAATGGCGACCAAGTGATAGCCCGGATTACCAAAGAAGGCAATCGCCGCCGCAGCCCTGAGGGAGAGGTGGTGGCTGTAGTGGAGCGGGCCAACCCTACGCTGGTGGGCCGTCTCAAGCAGACGGAGGAAGGCTTTCGGGTAGTGCCCTTGGACGACCGGCTGCTGTTCGAGCTCGTCCTGAGCGAGCCGGATCCCTCCTCCCCAGCGCCTGTTTCTGAGCTGGCTGAAGGTCGGCTGGCCTATGTGGAGGTGAAGCGCTACCCCCTTGGCAACCTGCCGCCGGTGGGCAGCATCCGCAAGATTTTGGGCCATGGTCCCGAGGCTTCTATCGACGTGGATCTGGTCTGCTGTAAGTACGACCTGCCCCAGGAGTTTCCCCCGGCGGTGTTGGAAGCGGCAGCAGCCTTGCCCAAAAAGCTAAGCCGCCCTGACCAGAAGGGCCGTCTGGATCTACGGGATTGGTTTTGCATCACCCTAGAACCGCTGGACTTGCAGCACCCCCACGGCCTCGAGCCCAATGTGGCCGTCTCCCTGCAGCGGCAAGAAGAGGGCCACTGGCTGCTAGGGGTGCACATTGCCGACGTGGCCCACTGGCTGGATCCGGATCACCCGCTGGAGCAGGAGGCGCAGCGGCGCACCGCCACGGTTTACCTGGATAGCGTGGTGCTGCCCCTTTTCCCGCCGGAAGTGCATAGCCGCCTGGCTCTCTTGCCGCAGCAGGAGCGCCTGGCCTATTCGCTGCTAATCACCATTGACGCCGAGGGGGTGGTGCGGAACTTCGAGATCCACCCCAGCCTGGTGCGGTCACGGGCCCACCTCTCCTACGGCCAGGTGCAGGCGCTTTTGGCCACTGCTGCGGATCTTGGCCCCGAGGAGGAGGTGCCAGAATTGATGGCCCTGCTGCAAAACCTGCTCCGTCTTAGCCAAATCCTACGGGTCAAGCGCCACCAAGCTGGTGGGTTCGACCTGCCGCTTTTGGACTTGCTCACCCCCTACTCTGCCGACGAGAGCGGCTACGGGCCCCTCCTGATTAGCGATCGCTTTGGCGCCCACGCCCTGATGACCGAAATTCTTCTGCTGGCCAACCAAGTTCTGGGCCACCACCTGCGCCGGCTGGGGATCCCCTCTTTGGCCCGCGTGCAGAAGCCCCCCACCGCTGAGGCCCTGCAGAACTTCCTGCGCCTGGCCAACGCCATGAAGCTGGATCTGAACTTGCAGGAGCCGGAGACGGTAACGCTGGCCGATTGGCAGCGGATCTGTGCCCGCATCACTGCCCCCGATGTGTTGGCCGCGGGGACTAGCCCAGCCTTGGTGGCCCAGCTGTTGGCTACTCTGCCCCCCGTCGAGTATTGCCTGCAGCCTCTGCAGGATGGACATTTTGGCCTAGGTCTCAAAGAGCCCTATGCCTCTTTTACTGCCCCTTTGCGCCGCTATGCCGATCTGCTCAACTTGCGGGCTCTGGGTCTGGCTCTAAGCAAAGGGCGCAATCGGCGTAGCCCTCGCTCCAAAACCGTGGTGGATCTGCACAGCCCCAGCGGCTACGACCAACTTGATTGGCAGGTGCTGCCGCCAAAAGTGCAGGAGGAGTGGCAGGCCTTTCTCCAAGCGCAACTGCCCAAAATCCAGGCGGGGTATCAGCTCCACCAACAGGCAGAGCGGGAGCTGATGGGCTTGAAGCGGTGCGAGTTTATGCAAAAACACCTCGGGGAGACGTTCCCCGGCCTGATCGTCAGCGTCCAGAGCTACGGCTTTTTCGTGCTAGTAGATCCCATTTTGGCAGAAGGGCTGGTGCGGGTGAGCACCTTGAAAAACGATTGGTACGAATACCGCAAACAAGCCCTGGTGGGGCGAAAAACCCGGCGCCAGTTCCGCCTTGGGGACCGGGTGGAGGTGCAGGTCAAGAACGTGGATTACTACCGCCAACAGATTGACCTGGCGGTGATTGGCGAGGGACGGCCCTGCGAAGAGGAGGAATGAGGCGGGGATCCCTCCCCCGAGGGACGGTTGTTACGAACTCCAACTTTGGCCCAATGGGCGATATCTGGATTGAGAGAACAACTTGCGAACTCCTATGCAGCCCACCAATCCCAACCAATTTACCGAGAAAGCCTGGAGCGCCCTGGTTCAATCCCAGGATGTAGCCCGACGCCACCAACAGCAGCAGTTGGAAACCGAGCACCTGCTTATCTCGCTTTTGGACCAAGAGGGCGGCCTTACCCCAATAATTCTGCAGCGGGCTGGCATTGAGCCAAGGCGGGTGCGGGATCGCGTCGAGGCTTTCATCAACCAGCAGCCAAAATTGGCGCGGGTGGATCAGCTCTACCTGGGCCGCGGCCTGGAGACCACCCTGGATCGGGCCGAGGAGTTTCGCAAAGAGTATGGCGATGATTTCATCTCGGTGGAGCACCTGCTCCTAGGAGCCCTAGACGACGAGCGGGTGGGCAAGCGGGTTCTAGCACCCCTGGGTCTGACGGTCGAGCGCCTTAAACCCGTCATTCAGCAAGTGCGAGGCAAGCAGCGGGTTACCGACAAAAACCCGGAGGCCCGCTACGAAGCCCTGGAGCGCTATGGCCGCGACCTTACTAAAGCCGCTCGCGAAGGGAAGCTGGATCCGGTCATTGGGCGGGACGAGGAGATCCGCCGGGTCATTCAGGTGCTCTCCCGCCGCACCAAAAACAACCCCGTGCTCATCGGCGAGCCGGGCGTGGGCAAAACCGCCATTGTCGAGGGCCTGGCCCAGCGCATCAACCGGGGAGATGTGCCGGAGTCGTTGAAAAACCGGCGGGTCATTGCCTTGGACATGGGATCCCTGATTGCTGGGGCCAAGTACCGCGGCGAATTTGAAGATCGCCTCAAGGCCGTGCTGAAGGAGGTTACCGAATCGGAGGGCCAGATCATCCTCTTCATTGACGAGCTGCACACGGTGGTAGGGGCAGGGGCCGCCGAGGGAGCCATGGATGCTGGCAACCTGCTCAAGCCCATGCTGGCCCGCGGTGAATTGCGCTGCATTGGCGCCACCACCCTGGATGAGTACCGCAAGTACATTGAAAAAGACGCTGCCCTGGAGCGCCGCTTCCAGCCGGTGTATGTGGATCAGCCCTCCGTGGAAGACACCATCTCCATCCTGCGCGGCCTCAAGGAGCGCTACGAGCTGCACCACGGAGTAAAAATCAGCGATTCGGCCCTGGTGGCAGCGGCGGTTCTCTCCAACCGCTACATTTCCGAGCGCTTTTTGCCCGACAAGGCCATTGACCTAGTGGATGAGGCAGCGGCCAAGCTCAAGATGGAGATTACCTCCAAGCCCGTCGAGCTAGACGAGATTGACCGGCGCATCATGCAACTGCAGATGGAGGAGCTTTCCCTCAAGAAAGAAGATGACCCCGCCTCCAAGGAGCGCCTGGGCAAAATTGAGCAGGAGCTAGCCAACTTGATGGAGCGGCAGCGGGAGCTGAGCGCCCGTTGGCAAATGGAAAAAGAGGCCATCGAGCGCCTGCAAAACCTCAAGGCCGAGCGGGACGCTGTCAAGCTGCAGATTGAGCAAGCCGAGCAGAAGTACGACCTCAATCGGGCTGCCGAGCTCAAATACGGCAAGCTGATGGAGCTGGAGCGCCAAATCCAAGAACAGGAGGCCTACCTGGCCAAGCTGCAGGCCAACGGCGAGCCCTTGCTGCGGGAACAGGTGACGCCCGAAGACATTGCCGAGATTGTTTCCCGCTGGACCGGGATCCCGGTCACTAGCCTAATGGAGTCGGAAAAGCAAAAGCTGCTGCGCCTAGAAGCCCATTTGCACCAGCGGGTGGTGGGCCAAGACGAGGCGGTAGCGGCAGTAGCGGCAGCCATCCGGCGGGCCCGGGCCGGCCTCAAGGATCCCAATCGGCCCATTGGCTCGTTCCTGTTCATGGGCCCCACTGGCGTCGGCAAAACCGAGCTGGCCCGCGCCTTGGCAGAGTTCCTCTTCGACAGCTCCGAGGCAATGGTGCGCCTCGACATGTCGGAGTATATGGAGAAACACTCGGTCTCCCGCCTCATCGGTGCTCCGCCGGGCTATGTGGGCTACGAAGAAGGCGGGCAGCTTTCCGAAGCGGTGCGGCGCCGCCCCTACTCGGTGGTGCTCTTTGACGAGGTGGAAAAAGCCCATCCCGATGTTTTCAACATCCTGCTGCAGGTGCTTGATGATGGCCGCATCACCGACTCCCAGGGCAGGACGGTAGACTTCAAAAACACCATCATCATCATGACCAGTAACATTGGCAGCGAGCTCATCCTAGAAATCGGGGGCGACGAAAGCCGCTATGAGGAGATGAAAAGCCAGGTGCTGACTCTGTTGCGGCAGCACTTCCGGCCGGAGTTCCTCAACCGCGTGGACGAGATCATCATCTTCCACGCCCTCACCCGAGAGCAAATCCGCCAGATCGTCAGTCTGCAGATGCGGCGGGTGGAGCAGTTGCTGGCGGATCAGCAAATCGAGCTCCTGCTTACCGAAGAGGCTAAGGACTACCTGGCCGAGCTGGGCTACGACCCCATGTTTGGGGCCCGCCCGCTGAAGCGGGTGATTCAGCGGGAGATCGAAAACCCCATCGCCACCAAGCTGCTGGAAAACGAGTTCCTGCCCGGCGACCGCATTCTGGTAGATGTGGCCAACGAGCGGCTGGTCTTCCGCAAGATTGGCTCTCAGCCCCGCCAGGAGCCGCCCGCTGCCGTAGCCGTCAGCTAGGCCTGTTACAAGCTGATCACTTGGTCAGGTGGGTTGTCTTTCAAGGCCGCGTAGAGGTCGGGGAAGCAGCCCACCTGCACGCCTTTAACCACGTTTTTGGGAACGCAGTAGCCCGGCTCCTTGCGTCCACGTCCCTGGGCGTCGCACCACTTGGGTTCCCCTTCCGCCAGGTTGCGCTCCAGGGCGCACATATCGCACATCATCAGCAAAATGTTTTGCGCTTCGGCAATCAGGGCCAGGCGCTCGCCGATGGGATCCCCCTGCCGCAAGACAAAGCAGTTGTCGTCGAAAAAGAACATGCCCACCACTTCTGCGCCGTGGACTCCCGCCTCAAGCTGCGGCAGGATCATCTGGCCTAGCTTGTAGGTGCCGCCGCGGGGGGTAATGAATACGTAAGCAACTTTCACGGCTAATTTGCTCCAATCGTCGCCAGTTATGATTATCACTGATTATCACTTAGGCAAGCCACTTGCGCCCACGGCGATGCAGAGAGGGCCGGTTCAAGCCCCTCACTCTAGCTTTTTTCTAGAGCTCTGCCTCCCAAAGCCTTACTGGCACCAGTTCCAGACCGACCAAGAGGTCGTGGAAGCCGTCTTGCCGCTTTCCCAAACCCGCTCACCCTCCGCTCGGGGAGCTGCCCATCGTCCACTCAAATCGCTTACGACCCTCGACTGGCGCAAGCAAGATTGTTCCCTCCCTCTACGTGCTCGCTAAGCCAAGGTGCTCGACAAGCCAAACTGGGCACGAGGGTTCCTGCGGATTTTAGCCAAACCAGAGGGATGTAAGGCTGAGCTAAGGGAAAGCTAGCAAGGGTGTCAATCTTGACTTAGACAAGCCAACAATCGCTATCTGCCCCTAGGGAGGTTACCGGGCCGCTGCAGGGCATAGGCCTAGCTCTTCTTGTAGTAATCAGGACCTTTGTTGACAAAGTCCAGGGTGTAGGCAGCTCGGTAGTTGATAGTTGGCTCAAAGACGCCTGCTACAGTCATGGTCTCAAAGAAGCTTTGCCAACGTTCGTGGGTCATGGCGCCAATGCCCTTTTCCAGGGCGTCGCCAGACAAAATGATGCCGTACTCTTTCAACTTCTCAAAGCTGTAGGCCAACTGCTCATCGGTCATCTCTGGGTTATCCCGCTTGATGAGGCGATAGGCGGGGCGAGGATCCTCGAGAAAGCTGTACCAGCCCTTGATGGAGGCATCGACAAATCGCTGCACCAAGTCAGGCTTGGTTTCCACCAATTGGCGCCGCGTCTCGATGGTCGTAGCATAGGGGTTGTAGCCGTAGTCGGCCAGGAGAAAAACGACTGGCTTAAACCCTCCTTGTTTTTCGATGGCAAAAGGCTCAGAGGTGAGGTACCCCTGCTGGGCAGAGCTGGGATCGGCCAAGAAGGGGCCAGGGTTGAAGTTGTAGGGGCGGGTTTGGTCGTCAGTAAAGCCGTACTTGGCTTTCAGGAAGGGCCAGTAGGTGGTAAAGGCCCCCTTGGACACGAAAATGGGTCGGCCCTTGAGCTCCTCCAGGCGCTTGGTGCCGGGATGGGCCAGGAGAACCTGCGGGTCTTTTTGGAAAATAGCCGCCACGCAGATGAGCGGGATCCCTTCCCGCACAGCGTTGATGACTCCCGCGCTTCCCCCCATGGCAAAGTCAGCAGCTCCACCGGCCAAAATCTGGGTGATGTTGACCTGGGGGCTGCCCATCTTGATGGTGACGTCTAGCCCGTACTCGCGGTAAATGCCTGTGGCCACCGCCTGATAGAAGCCGCCATGCTCCGCTTGGGCATACCAGTTGGTAGCATAGGAAACTCGGTCGAGCTTGGATCTCTGCGCCACGATGAGGGTGGGGGAAGTTCGCCGCTGCGCTTGAGCACCTGCTGCGGCCAGCAAACTGCCTCCTAGCGCGGCAGCTCCTGCTTTGAGCAACTGACGACGGCTGAAAGTGCCACTATTGGACTTAGGGGATCCAGCCGAGGCCATAAGCAACCAACTTCTGCAAAAGATGATGCAAGCATTCTACATCCCAGAGGAGACCCTGTGCGCCTGGCTACAGGAAGATCTTGGCCACGGCGATCTCACCAGTGAGCTGACCCTGCCCCCCGGCGTGGAGGGCGAGGCGGTGATCCTAGCCAAGGAGCCAGGGATCCTAGCGGGTTTGGAGATTGCCAAGCGGGTTTTCCGGCTAGTGGATCCCCAGGTGCAGTTCGCCCCCAAGGTAGAGGAAGGAGCCTCTGTGGTTGCTGGCCAGGAGGTAGTCCAGCTCAAGGGATCCCTGCGGGGCATTCTGGCAGCAGAAAGGCTGGCGCTAAACCTTCTCCAAAGGCTTTCCGGCATTGCCACCCTCACCCGCACCTACGTAGAGGCGCTGCGGGGAACTTCAGCCCAGCTTTTGGACACCCGCAAGACCACCCCTGGCTTGCGCGCCCTGGAGAAATACGCCGTTCGAGTCGGGGGCGGCAAAAACCACCGCTTTGGCCTCTTCGACGGCATCTTGATCAAGGAAAACCACATCCGCGGCGCAGGCGGCATCTCGGCAGCCATCCAGCGGGCCAAAGCAGGGGCCCCCCACCACCTCAAGGTCGAGGTTGAGGTACGCAACCTCCAAGAGCTGGAGGAGGCTTTGGCAGCAGGCGCTGATCTAATTCTTCTCGATAACTTCCCCTTGGAGCAGATCCGGGTTGCCGTTCAACGGGTAGGGGGGAAAGTTCCCCTAGAAGCTAGCGGCAACATGAACCTAGAGCGCGCCCGGCAAGCGGCTGAGGCAGGCGTGGATTACATCAGTGTGGGGGCCCTGACTCACTCGGCCAAAGCCTTGGATCTCTCTTTGCTAGTAGTGCGGCCCTAAGGTCTGCCCTGGCGGGGGCTGCTTCTGATGCTAGGCTAGATGAATAGCCCAAGCCCAGCTGCGGGGCAACGCTTTGTCTAGGATTTTTTGGCAGGCAGCCTGGCAAAGGCAGGATCTGTACTCGATGGCCGGCCTAGATAGGATGACAGAAGCAACCCTTGTGCAGGAAATAGCTCGGCTCAAGCGAGAAAGGCAGGCGGTTATCTTAGCCCACTCCTACCAACTCCCCGAGGTGCAAGAGGTGGCGGACTTTGTGGGAGACTCGCTGGGCCTGGCCCGTGAGGCGCAGAAAACGAACGCCCAGGTCATCGTCTTTGCGGGCGTCCACTTCATGGCCGAAACGGCAGCCATCCTCAACCCGGAAAAGACGGTGCTGCTGCCGGATCTGGAGGCTGGCTGCTCCCTAGCCGACAGCATCCGCCCGGAGGATGTGCAGCGCTGGAAAGAGGCCAACCCAGAGGGCCTGGTGGTTGCCTACGTCAACACCGCTGCCGAGATCAAGGCCCTAGCCGATGTCTGCGTAACCAGCGCCAACGCCGTTCAAGTGGTGGCTAGCCTGCCGCCGGATCGCCCCATCTTTTTTGTGCCGGATATGTTCCTGGGGGCCTATGTAGCCCAGGCAACGGGGAGGGAGCTGGATCTATTCCCCGGCGAGTGCCACGTCCATGTCGGCATCCGGGAGGAGCACCTCAAGGCGATGGCAGAGAGGCACCCAGAGGCGGAGTTCCTCATCCACCCCGAGTGCAGTTGTGGCTCCAGTTGTCTATTTCTCAAGCCGGACGCCAAGCTCCTTTCTACCGAGGGGATGGTGCGTTATGCCAAAACTTCGGCCAGCCGCGAGTTTGTGGTCGCCACCGAGGTGGGCATTCTCCACCGGCTGCAAAAAGAGGCCCCCAACAAGAGGTTTATCCCTGTCAAAGCAGACGCCGTCTGCGAGTACATGAAAAAAATTACTCTGGAAAAGATCTATCGCTCCCTGCTGGAGATGCGCCACGTGATCCAGGTGCCAGAGGCGGTGGCCGAAAAAGCCCGCAAGTCCCTCCTGGCCATGCTGTCGGTGCCGGCGGGAGCCTAGAAGGGGGGCGCCCTGGTCGAGGGGCGGTTTTGTCCAGTGGTGTCCACGCCTTTCTCAGCGGAAACAGACCTCTTGATCCTGGGAGCAGGGGTGGCAGGAGTCTATGCAGCCCTGTGGGCGGAAGCGGAGGGGGCCAGAGCCCTGGTGGTGAGCAAGGATCCCCTCCCCTCGGGATCCACCCCTTGGGCGCAGGGGGGGGTGGCTTTTCCGCTGGATGCGGCGGATGTGGAGGCCCACCTCCAGGACACCCTGCAGGCAGGCCGGGGCCTGGTGGAGACCGAAGTGGCCCGCTCCATTCTGTGGGAAGCGCCCCTTCACCTAGAGAAGCTTTTGTCCTGGGGGCTCCCCTTCCACCCTGAGCCAGTGCGGGAAGGGGGCCATTCGCGGGCGCGGGTACGCCATCTGGGAGGGGATCGAAGTGGGCTATGGCTTCTCAGAGGCCTGCTGGCTCGCCTGAGCAAGCCGCCTTTGGAGGGCTACACAGCCCTCAGCCTTTTGATGGCAGGGGAGAGAGTGGGAGGAGCCCTGCTCCTCGGGCCGGAGGGCTTTCTTCAGGTAAGGGCGGGGGCGGTTCTCCTGGCTACAGGCGGGTTTGGCAGCCTCTTCCCCCTCTCCACAGCTCCGCCGGGAGCTACTGGCGATGGCATGGCCCTGGCCTGGCGAGCAGGGGCCATTCTCAGGGATCTCGAGTTTGTGCAGTTTCACCCCACCGTTTTGCCCAATGGAGCCCTGGTCAGTGAAGCCGCCCGAGGGGCAGGGGCCGTGCTGCTCAACGCCTGGAGGGAGCGCTTTATGCCTCGCTATGCGGAGCTGGGGGATCTAGCGCCGCGGGATGTGGTGGCCCAGGCAGTGTTCTGGGAGCAGCAGCGGACGGGGGGAGTTTACCTGGACCTCCAAGCTGTGCCCCATCTGGAAGAGCGCTTTCCTACCGTTGTTGCCTCTGCCCGCGCTTTGGGGCTGGATCCCAAAAGAGAGCCCCTGCCGGTTGCTCCCGCTGCCCACTACGTCATGGGCGGCGTGCGAACGGATGCCTTTGGCTGCACGGGCCTGCCGGGCCTCTACGCGGCGGGGGAAGTGGCTTCTACGGGCCTGCACGGGGCAAACCGTTTGGCTTCCAACAGCCTCTTGGAGGGGCTGGTCATGGGCAAGCGGGCTGCCCTAGTCGCCCTACGGGACCTCCAGGATCCACCGCGGCAGGTGCAGGCTCTACCGGTGCTGACGGCGCCGCCCTCTCTGCTTCCCAAGCTCAGGCAGCAGGTGGGAGAAGCGCTAGGCGTGGTGCGGGAGGGAGAGCGGCTGCGGGCTTTTCTGGCTTTTGCAGAGGCCCTACCCCTGGAGGAGAAGCCCTGGGCCAGCCGGGAGGAGGTCGAGGCCGGGAGTTTGCTGCTGCTTGCCCGCCTGGTGGCGCAAGGGGCTCTGTTGCGAGAGGAAAGCCGCGGAGCCCACTTCCGCAAGGATTTCCCCCAAGAAGGAGAGCCTTTCCATACGGAAGTGCGGGGCTTTACGGTTAAGCAGACACCCCTGGGTCTAGGTGGGGCTTCCCTCTAGGCGCTCCAGGTGTGGTGGAAAACCCCCGGCCTGTCGATGCGTTCAAAGGTATGGGCGCCGAAGAAATCCCGCTGGGCCTGGGTGAGGTTTTGGGGCAGCTCAGCAGTGCGGTAGCTGTCGTAGTAGGCCAGGGAGGCGCTGATGGCCGGGATCGGGATCCCCAAAGCTGCCGCGGTGGCCACCACCCGCCGCCAGGCTCCCTGCCGTTCCTGGATGGCCTGCTTGAACTCCTCATCCAGAAGCAGGTTGACCAGCTCCGGATCCCGCTGGTAGGCTGCCTGGATTTTGCCCAGGAGGCGGGCGCGGATGATGCAGCCCCCCTTCCAGATGCGAGGGATCTCGCTAAAGGTGTAGATGTAGCCGTGGGCAACGGTGGCTTGCCGGAGCAGCGCCATCCCCTGGGCATAGGAGCAGATCTTGGAACAATAGAGAGCGGCGCGCAGATCCTGAAGGAAGCGGCCGGGATCCCCTTCAAAGGTGGTTCCTGGCCCTTGCAACTGCTTGGAGGCGGCCACCCGCTCTTCCTTCATCGACGAGAGAATGCGGGCCTGCACTGCCGCCTCGATGGTGGGCACTGGCACCCCCAAATCCAGGGCGTCCTTGACCGTCCACAGGCCCGTGCCCTTCTGGCCTGCCTTGTCCAAAATGAGATCCACCAGCGGCCTGCCCGTCTCCGCATCCAGCGTCCCCAAGATCTTGGCGGTAATCTCAATCAGAAACGACTCCAGCTCCGTCTCGTTCCAGGCTTGGAAGATCTCCTGCATCTGGGGTGCCGAAAGCTTTAGCCCCCTGCGCATGAGGTCGTAGACCTCGGCAATGAGTTGCATGTCGCCGTATTCGATGCCGTTGTGCACCATCTTCACGTAGTGCCCGCCCCCTTTGGGCCCCAGGTAGGTGACACAGGGGCCGTCCGGCCCTTGGGCGGCAATTTTGGTGAGGATGGGCTCCAGTAAGTGGTAGGCTTCCAGACTGCCGCCAGGCATGAGGCTAGGGCCGTTGAGGGCGCCTTCTTCCCCGCCGCTCACCCCCATGCCGACAAAGTGGATCCCAGTAGGCTCCAGGGCCGCAGCGCGCCGGTCGGTGTCGCTGTAGAGAGAGTTGCCGCCATCGATGAGGATGTCGCCCGG
This sequence comes from Synechococcus sp. WC10meta, assembly GCF_047461475.1. NCBI lineage: Bacteria > Bacillati > Cyanobacteriota > Cyanophyceae > Synechococcales > Synechococcaceae > Synechococcus > Synechococcus sp. WC10meta. Next base: position 95,794 of record NZ_JANSHF010000003.1, on the reverse strand, counting down.
CTCCAGCAGCGGCTTGAGCTCGTCGATGAGGGCATCCACCGCTGGGCCTGCCTTGACCATGATCAAGATTCTGCGGGGCCGATCCATTTGTTGCACCAACTCCGGCAGGCTGTAGGCGGGGGTAATCTGTTTGCCCTGGGCTCGCCCTTGGATGAACTGCTCGGTTTTGGAGCGGGTGCGGTTATAGACGACAACTGGAAAGCCGTTGCGTTCGACGTTGAGGGCCAGGTTTTCCCCCATCACCGCCAGGCCGATCACCGCAAAGCTGGGCTTGCTCATGGCTGAGGTACGATCAATGCCTCACCCAATCTAAAGGTCAATCCGGCTGGCGAGGGTCAGGGATCCTGTTTTCTTCACCTTTGCCAGCTTTCAAGGACAGCCGAGACTTGCGCGAGTGGAAACTCCGGTTACGGGATGGGATCCCTCTGCCCGCTGGCACAACTGCCGCAGGGCTGCCCGATCCACATAGGCCTCGCTGAAGTCGGCGCCGGCAATCTGAGCCCCTTCCCAAACGGCCCGCGCGGCGATCGCTCCCCTGAGGTTGGCTCCTCGGAGGTCGGCACCCGCTAGGTTGGCCAGATCCAGCAGGCTGTTGCTCAGATCCGCCCCAGCCAGGTTGGCCCCCGCCAGATTGGCCTTGGTGAAGACCACGCCGGTGAGGTTAGCCCCGTGCAGGTCGGCACCCTGCAGGTTGGCGCTGACAAAGCTGCTGCCTCGCCAATCCTGACGCGACAGATCCTGCCCTCGCAGATCGGCGTTGTTGAAGTTGAGGCGAGTCTGGCCGTTCGCCGCCGATCCCCACAGACCCCACAGCAGCAGCGTCGCCGCCAGCAGGATCCCCAGGGGGATCCGCATCTGGGATCCCCTCTTGGCTTTTGCTGCCTCAGGACGCTTCAAAGCGCTCAACTCCTTCCGCAAGTTCTTATCATTATCAGAAAATCTAGGTCTAGAACCCTGCCCTCTAGGGCAGCTTTTCTTGGTTTTGGATGTAGGCCACTAAGAGATGCAGAGGGGCACCCCCAACACTAGAAGCCAAGTAGCTGGGACTCCACAAGGCATTCTTGCCGTAAGGTTTAGGTAGTTTAGCTTGCCCGCACTTGCGACTCGAAACTCCCTTCAGTGCATTCACCATTTGAGAGATAGACCACTTGGGCGGGTAGGCAATTAGAAGGCGGACGTAGTCTGCCTCGCCGTTAAACTCCAAGACCTCAAAGTCCATCTTTCGGGCAACACTCTTAAACACCTTCGCAATCAAGTTTAAACTCTCTTGAGTGAGTATCTTTCGCCTGGATTTGGTGACGAACACCAGCTGAGCCTGCAGACTGGAAACACTGTTGCGGTCTCTCCTTAATTTCATGTGCTATCCTGAACATGCCAACTTGGCTCTAGCCCATGAAAGCTCGATACAGGTATAGGTTCTACCCCACAGACCAACAGCGGCAGAAGCTTGCCAAGTTGTTTGGCTGTGTCAGGTACGTCTGGAATGAAGCCTTAGCCCACTGCCAAGCCGTTGGGAAGTATCCAGGGTACAACGCTTTGGCCAAGCGCCTAACCGAGCTCAAGCAATCGATTCCGTGGTTGGGCGAAGTTTCAAGTGTTGCTTTACAGCAATCTCTCAGACATTTGGACAAAGCTTACCAGCGTTTCTTTGCCCAGGAAGGAGGTGCGCCGCAGCTCAAAAAGAAAGCAGCCAAGCAGTCAGCAACGCTAACTAGGGGAGCTTTTTCTATCAACGGTAAGCGGGTTTACTTGGCCAAGGTGGGAGCCATTAAGCCTATTTGGAGCCGACCTTTGCCGAGTACCCCTAGTTCCGTCACTGTAATTAAAGACACTGCCGAGCGTTACTTTGTCAGCTTTGTGGTGGAGACGGAACCTGTTAGCATCCCTGCTCGCTCACCCAGTATTGGAGTGGATTTGGGGATTAAGACCTTCGCCGCCACAAGCGATGGGGCCAAGTTCCCCAGTCCCAACTATAGGCCTCTGTACAACCGTATTGCCCAGCTGCAAAAGCAGCTTGCCAGGCGGGTGAAGGGATCCCATCGGTGGGAGCGAACCCGGCTGAGGATTGCCAAGCTGCACAACCGCATTGCCGACATGCGGCTCGACTTCCTGCACAAGTTGTCAACCCAGCTCACAGTCGAAAACCAAGTCGTGTGCTTGGAAGACCTCAACGTTAGCGGGATGTTGAAAAACCGTCGGTTGTCCAAGGCGATTAGTCAGCAGGGGTGGCATACCTTTCGGGCTCTCTGTGAGGGCAAAGGTGAGAAGTACCAGAGGGAAGTGCGCCTAATCGACCGGTGGGAGGCTACAAGCCAGTACTGTTCGGCTTGTGGCTGGCACTGGGGCAAGTTGGATTTGGCTACCCGTGTGGTGGTCTGCGACGGTTGCGGGGCAGTGCATGACAGGGACGTCAACGCTGCCAACAACCTAAAGCAAGTCGGGATGGGGCATCGCCCGACTCTAAAACGGACGTGGAGACTGCGTAAGACTGGCTAGCCAGCAGCAGTCTGTGAAGCGTCAAGAATCTCTCGCCTTTAGGCGAGGGAAGTATGTCAAGTCAACATGCTTTGGTATGAAAGTAGCTTACTTTGACTGCGCAGCGGGCATTGCCGGCGACATGTGCCTGGGGGCGCTGCTGGATTGCGGGGTGCCCCTGGAGTATCTCAACCAGCAGCTCCAGGCCTTGGGCATCGGGGGGGAATACAACCTGCAGGTGAGTCGCGTGCAGCGCTGTGGGCAGCCTGCCCTGCAGGCGGTGGTGGAGGTGCTGGACGGATCCCTGCCCCCTCGCTCCTGGTTGGAGATCCAGGCTTTGATTGCCGGATCCCACTTGGCCCCTGCGGTCAAGGTCCGCAGCCTCAAGGTTTTCGAGAAGCTGGCCCAGGCGGAGGCAAAAGTTCATCAGGTTCCCCTGGAAAAAGTGCATTTCCACGAGGTGGGGGCTGTCGATGCCCTGGTGGATATCGTCGGCACCTGTGTTGGTCTCGATTGGCTGCAGGTGGAGCAGGTGATCTCTTCTCCCCACCCCATTGGCGGCGGCTGGGTCAGCACCGAACACGGCCAGCTAGCGGTGCCCGTGCCGGCGGTGATTGAGCTGTGGGAAATGGGGCGTGTGCCAGTGTTCAGCAACGGCGTGGAAGCCGAGCTGGTTACCCCCACCGGGGCAGCCTTGGCAGTGGCGCTGGCAGAAGAGTTTGGGCCTTGTCCACCGCTGCGGCTGGAAAAAGTGGGGCGGGGGGCTGGCAGCCGTGAGCTGCCCATTCCCAACATCTTTCGCCTTTGGATTGGTCAATCGCAGGGGCATGAGCCGACCGAGATTGTCTCGGTCTTACAAACCCAGATTGACGATCTCAACCCTCAAGTCATTGCCTACACCTGTGAGCAGTTGCTGGCCCTCGGTGCCTGGGACGTGTTTACCCAGCCCATCACCATGAAGCAGGGACGACCAGGGGTATTACTGACGGTCATCTGCCCGCCGGATCGCGTGCTGGAGTGCCAGGATCTCCTCTTCCGGGAAACCACCACCCTGGGCATTCGCCACTCCCTGCAGCAGCGCACCGTCCTGGAGCGGCGGATCGAGCGGGTGGAAACTCCCTACGGCCTGGTGGACGTCAAGGTGGCCTGCCACCACGGCCGCATCGTCAACGCCCAGCCGGAGTTTCGCGACTGTGTGGCCCGCGCCCAAGAGTTCCGCGTGCCGGTGCAGACGGTGTGGCTAGCGGCTCACGCGGCATGGCAAAAGCGGCTGCAAGGGGATCCTGCCTAGCCAGTCGGACTTGCCAGCTAGAGAAGTTGCTCCTGCTGAACAGAGATGGGGATCCCTGGCCTGCTAGCCTGGAAGATGTTGTAAGGCTCCCACGCTCTTGCCGACGGCTGCCAACATGGACTCCCAAACCTATCAGTTTAACTTCGACCGCAAACTTTGGGACCGCTTTATCACCGTAGCTCAGCCATATTTTTACCCGAGGGTGCGCTATGGAGGCTGGATTTTCTTTGGCCTGCTAGCAGCATCCATGGTGTTTGTGGTTGCCCTCATGTTCTTTGTCGAGATTGGGGTAACCCTGGTTGGAAAGGCCCTTTTTCCAGAGTTCTTCCGAACCCTAGCAGCAGGCTTGGTCGAGCAAACAGAGAGAAACCTAGCCTCGCCAGTGCTATGGGTGGCAGCAGCCAGCTTGGCCCTAAGCAGCCTGGCGTTTGGGGTGGTATGGAGGCAGATCCATCGGCGCTGGTTGCAATGGGTGCTCCTTACCTTTTTGCTGTTTCTGTCCCTAACAGTAAACCGGCTCAATGTAATGATTAGCTTTATCTTTCGTTTTATCGACACTGCCCTGCAGCAAAAGGAAGAGAGCACCTTCTGGCAGTTTTTGATCATCTACGGGGTGTTGATTATCTCAGCCATTCCCATCTTGGTGATCTACCGCTATACGCGGCTAAAGCTGGGCCTGTTTTGGCGGGAATGGCTAACCGACTACTTCCTGGATCGCTACTTTGACCGGCGGGCCTACTACGAGCTGGATTCCAACGCTGCCAACACCGAAATCGATAACCCTGACCAGCGCATTTCAGAAGACGTTCGCTCCTTTACTGGCACCACCCTTTCTTTTTTGTTGGATATTCTCGACTCAATCCTCACTCTCTACGCCTTCACTGGCATTCTCTATAGCATTTCCCGCGTGCTGGCGATAGGATTGGTTATCTACGCTACCATTGGCACTGGCATTGCCGTTTTGGCTGGTCGCAGGCTGATTAAAATTAACTTCGATCAACTGCGCTACGAGGCCGACTTTCGCTACAGCCTAGTACACGTGCGAGACAACGCCGAGTCCATTGCCTTTTACCAGGGCGAAAACCTAGAGCTAAGACAGATCCTGAATCGCTTCGCTGCTGCCTTGCGCAACTTTAATTTGTTGATCATTTGGCAAGCAATTATCGATATCTTTCAGTACGCCTATAACTACTTTACCCGCATCGTTCCCTATGTGATTGTGGCTCCCCTTTACTTCAGCGGCGTGCGGGATTTTGGCACCATCACCCAGGCCACCATTGCCTTTAGCCAGGTGCTGAGCGCCCTTTCGATTGTGGCCAACCAGATCCAAAGCATCTCCAGCTTTGCCGCCGGGATCAACCGCCTGGGATCCTTTTACGAAGCTTTGGAGGATCCGGCCCTGCGCCAGCTGCGTCCTCGAGAAAGCGCCATCCAAACCCGCATTGCCCCCCACCTGGCGCTGCAGCATGTTACTTTGCTTACGCCCAATTCGGAACGAACCTTGGTTCGGGATCTGTCCCTAAGTTTGGAGGCAGGCCAACGGCTATTGATTGTGGGGGTCAGCGGCAGCGGCAAGAGCTCCCTGCTGCGAGCCATTGCTGGCCTGTGGAGCAACGGCCAGGGATCCATCGCCCGTCCCGACACCGGCGAGATGCTCTTCCTGCCCCAGAAGCCCTACATGCTCCTGGGATCCCTGCGGGATCAACTCCTCTATCCAGGCCGTCGCCGGGATCTGACCGACGAGGAGCTCCTGCAGATCTTGGCCCAAGTTAACCTCGCTGACTTGCCGGAGCGGGTGGGCGGCTTCGACGTGGAGAAAGATTGGGCCAGCACCCTCTCTTTGGGCGAACAGCAGCGCCTGGCCTTTGCCCGCATCTTAATTACACGGCCCCGCTACGCCATTTTGGACGAGGCCACCAGCGCCCTGGATGTGGCCAACGAAAAACTGCTCTACCTGCAACTGCAACGCCTCAACACCACCTACGTCAGTGTCGGCCACCGCCCCACCCTCCTGGCCTACCACGACCTTGTCTTGGAGCTGCAGGGCAACTCTGCCTGGAAACTCTGGTCGGCGGCAGACTACAGCGCCCGCTTGGGGCTGGCCGGCTAGAGCTTTGAGGCCGGCTGTAAGCGCTACAGCAGGCTGTGGAGAAGCCAAACTGGACGTTGCTGGCAAGAGGTGATACCCTGTTTCACAGGTATTCCGACCGGATTACTGGGGAATTAGATGACCTCCTCTGCCACCTCCGAAGCCAAGCGCTCCAAAGTAGAGCACATCAAGGCTGAAAGCAACTTTCTGCGGGATCCCTTGCAGCAGGAGTTGGCCCAAGACACCACCCACTTCAGCGAAGCGGCGGTGCAGGTGCTCAAGTTCCACGGTGTCTACCAGCAGGACGACCGGGATCTGCGGCAGCAGCGAAAGCAGGAGGGACTGGAGCGGGCCTACCAGATGATGCTGCGCACCCGCATTCCGGGGGGGCATGTGCCGCCACAGCTCTATTTGACCCTGGATCGGCTGGCCGATGAGTACGGCAACGGCACCTTGCGCGCCACCACCCGACAAACCTTGCAATTACACGGGATCCTGAAGAAAAATCTCAAGGCCACAGTGGCCAGCATTATTCGGCAGATGGGATCCACCCTGGCTGCCTGTGGAGATGTCAACCGCAACATCACGGCGCCGGCTGCCCCCTACAAGAACCGGCCTGCCTACCGCTACGCCCAGGAGTATGCGCGCAAACTGGCAGATCTCCTGGCGCCGAAGACCTCTGCCTACTATGAGATCTGGGTAGATGGGGAGCCAGTTCCCATCCCGCCGGTGGATCCGGAAGTCCGGGAAGCCGAGCAGTTTGTCGGCAATGGGGTAAGGCTGGAAGGGCCGGAGCCTCTGTATGGCCCAGTCTACTTGCCCCGCAAGTTCAAGACCGCCATCACCGTGGCTGGAGAGAACACGGTCGATATCTACGCCCAGGATCTGGGCCTAATTGTGCTCACCGACCGCAAGGGCAACCTCAAGGGCTTCAACATCGTGGTGGGCGGAGGGATGGGGCGCACCCATGGCAAGGAAGAGACGGAGCCCCTTTTGGCCCAGAAACTCTGCTTTGCCCCGCCGGAGACGGTGTATCGGGTTTGCCAGGCGGTCTTGGCCGTGCAGCGGGATCACGGCAACCGCTACGACCGCAAGCAGGCGCGGCTGAAGTATCTTGTGCGCGACTGGGGGATCCACAAGTTTCGCCGCGTGGTCGAGCAGTACCTGGGGGAGAAGCTATTGCCCTTCCGGCGCATGCCTAAGTTTGTCCCCAACAGCGACGACTACCTGGGCTGGCACGAGCAGGGGGATGGCCGTTGGTTTTTGGGCATCTCTATTGAAAATGGCCGCATCCAAGATACGCCGGAGCGGCAGCTCAAAACGGCACTGCGCAAGATTGTGGAGGAATTTTCTCTCCACCTGCGGCTTACCCCCACGCAGGACGTGATCCTCATCGACATCGAGGAGCACCAGCGAGAGGCCATTAACCAGACCCTCAAGTCTCATGGAGTCCCCTCCAAGGAGGAGATCCCGGAGCTGGTGAGGCTTTCCATGGCCTGTCCGGCGCTTCCCACTTGCAGCCTAGCCATCACCGAGTCGGAGCGGGCCCTGCCCAGCTTGATTCGCCAGTTGGATCAGGTGGTGCAGGAGCTGGGGCTACAGGACTCGCCCTTTTTGGTGCGCATGACCGGCTGCCCCAACGGCTGTGCCCGCCCTTACTTGGCGGAGCTGGGATTGGTGGGATCCGCCCCCGATGGCTACTACCAAATCTGGCTGGGGGCTAGCCCGCGAGGGGATCGCTTGGCCCAGCCGTTTCAGGATCGGGTGCATGTTAGCCAAATTGTGCCCCTGATGCGGATTCTCCTGCAGATCTACAAGCAGGAGCGCCAGCCCCAAGAGCGCTTTGGCGACTACTGCCACCGGGTGGGGATCCCCTACCTGCAGGCCCAGGTGCAGCAGCTCCAGCAGGTTCAAAGTTAAGGGAGCTGCCCTTCATGGAGGTCAAAACGAGTTCCTAAGTCTAACCGAGAGGCTGCTGGGCTTCCAGAGGAGCGAATGATAGAGTACAGAGAGATTCTGTGCGAGCTCCTTCATGCCTCAGTCCAAACCTGACAAATCGCCCCTCCGCAAATTCCTAGAAGCCCTAGTGGCGGTGGTCGGCCTAGCGATATTCTTGGGCTTCTCCTTTGGTCCTATCCTCCAGGCACTGGGGCCTTCAGACTCGCAGGACACCGCTAGCTTGGTTACCGAACAACTGCGGGCCCAGGCGGATGGCTATCGCGCCGTGCTGGAACGGGAGCCGGACAACCCCATTGCCCTGCGGGGACTGGTCGACACGCAACTACAGCTCAACGAGCCGCAAGGGGCAATCGAGCCGCTGAAGAAGCTAGTGGAACTGGAGCCGGAAAATCGGCAACTGCGAGCCTTTTTGGCTCAAATTCAGCGAGATACGGGAGATTTTGAAGGAGCATTGGAGCAGCTCCAAATCCTCTACGACAAGGATCCCAAAGACGGCCAAGTGCTGCAGCAGTTAGTGGAGGTACAGCTAGCCCTGGGCCGCACCTCTGAGGCTATTGCTCTGCTGGAGAAGCATCTGGAAGCAGCGCCCGCAGATCGCGAGGCCCGCTTGCGCTTGGCTTTCGCTTATGCCCGCAACGACCAAACGGAAAAAGCCACAGCCCTCTACGACGAGTTAATTGCGGAGGATCCCAGTGACTATGCCCCAATCCTAGGCAAGGCGATGGCCCTTAGCTCCGCCACTGACGAAAACCTACGGGCAAAAGCCCCTGAGCTATTTGAGCAAGCAGCCCGCCTGGCCCCGCCCAAGGTGCGGGAGGAAATCCGGCAACAGGCCAAGCTCTATGCCCAAAGAAACCAGCCTTAGGCTGTAGAGAGTCAGGGGACTGCTGCCTGAGGATGTAGGTAGCAGAACTTGCAACTAGCCGTCCCCCTTATAGGCGTCGGAGAGATTCTTGAGAGCCACTTCCACCGACGGATAAGTCTCGAAGAGAGAGTCCAGACGGGTAACCTTGAGAACCAGCTTGGCTCGTTCTCCTAGGCCGCAGAGCTTGAGATGACAGTCGGCGACGGCGCAGGCGCGTCTTGCCCACACCAAAGCCGAAACCCCCCTGCTGTCGATCCGCGTGACCTGGCTCAGATCCAGCAAGAGGTGCTTGGGTTTCTTGGCGAGAATTTGACTCAGCTCTTTCTGCACCAAAGCACGCTCCAGCTGTCCTGCAGGAAGCTTGACGAGGGCGACAAGGGATCCCCCGGGGCTAAGCTGAGTGGAAACATCCACAAGGGGCTAAGAAAGAAAAAGCCGAGGGCAAGGGTCACATTGATTCTGAACCAAAGCCACCGGCTTGGGCCTTGCTGGGCAACTTGGAGGTAGGAAGGTAGCTCTAATGGATACGCACGCGATCCCGATGGAGGATGCGGCTGCCTTGGGTTTGTTGGCCCTACAGCTGCCGATGGCGGCGGTGTTGCTGGCCCGGCTGCTGCCCTCTCTGTGGCGTCCTTCTCCTCTCCCTCCTGGTCAACCGGGGATCCCTTTTCCGCCGGGCCTGGTCAGCGTTTTGCTGCCCACCCTCAACGAGGCCGAGCGCCTGGATCCCTGTCTGGAAGGGCTGCACCAACAGGGATCGGTCGTGCGCGAGGTACTGGTGGTGGATAGCTGCTCCCAGGATGGCACCCGCGAAAAAGTGCTGCAGATGGCCAAGCGGGATCCCCGCTTTCGCCTCTTGACCGACGATCCCCTGCCCAGCGGCTGGGTGGGTCGTCCCTGGGCGTTGCACTACGGATTTCTCCATGCGGATCCCGCTTCTGAGTGGATCTTGGGCATTGATGCCGATACCCGCCCCCAGCCGGGCTTGGTGGAGCGCTTGCTGGAAACTGCCCAGGCCAAAGGGCTGGATCTCCTCACCCTGGCGCCGCAGTTTATCCTGCAGCACTGGGGGGAAGGCTGGCTCCAACCAGCTCTTTTGGCAACCCTAATTTACCGCTATGGAGCGCCAGGGGACACTGCTACCCTGCCAGAGCGGACGATGGCCAATGGGCAGTGCATGTTGGTGCGCCGCTCGGTGCTAGAAGCCATGAACGGCTACACGCTGGCGCGGGCCTCCTTCTGCGACGATGTCACCCTGGTGCGGCAGATTGCGGCAGCCGGCTTTAGGGTAGCTTTCTGCAACGGTCGGCACCTGCTCAAGGTGCGCATGTACACTTCTTTGGCCGAAACTTGGCGGGAGTGGGGCCGATCCCTGGACTTGAAAGATGCCACTCCTGCAGCCCAACTGTGGGGGGACATCGCCCTACTTGTGCTTACCCAAGGGATCCCAGTCTTGGCGGTTGGGGGGCTGGGGATCAAAGCTGGGCTGGGGTTCCCCTTTTCCCTAACGGAGCAGGTGCTGCTGGGTCTTAACCTGGGCCTAGTTGCCTTGCGACTGGGAGTCCTTGTGGGCATTCGCGGCTCCTACCAAGATCCCCCCTGGACGTTTTGGGCTTCGCCGCTGGCGGATCCCTTGGCCGTCCTGCGAGTGATCCTGTCGGCCCTCAGCCGGCCCCGCTCTTGGCGCGGGCGCACCTACTCGTCATCAGCCGAGCGTAGGAGGAGTGGGGGTTAATCTAAGTGTTCGCCACCCTCGGTTTCGGGGATAGCTGGGAGATCCTGTAGCTGCAGCAAATCTCTCCTTCAGGCAGCAGCCGCTTGTGGGACACGTAGCTGGCGCAGGCTTCACGTTACCCCGCCTGTCAATCCCTACGGCTAAGGTATGCTGGTGGGCAGGGAGCCGATTTCCCGCCTCTTCTGGAGAGAATATGCCCGAGCCGGAATCCTCCTCTGCCCACATTCTGGTGATCGAAGATGAGGCCAAGTTGGCCCGTTTTCTGGAAACTGGGCTGACCTATGAAGGGTACCGAGTCAGTGTGGTCGGCGATGGCACGGCGGGGCTAGCGGCAGCCCGCACCCAAAACCCCGACTTGGTGCTCTTGGACTGGATGTTGCCCGGGATCTCGGGGTTGGAAGTTTGTCGCCAGTTGCGCTTGACGGGCAACCGCGTGCCGGTGGTGCTAATGACGGCTAGCGATGAGGTGGCAGCTCGGGCGGCAGCACTGGAGGCTGGGGCGGATGATTATGTCGTGAAACCCTTTAGCCTTCAGGAGTTACTGGCGCGGATACGGATCTATTTGCAGCACCCCAAGGGATCCCCTAATGGCCAGTTGGTGTTCATGGATCTAACGCTGGATCCCGTGACACGGGAGGTGAGGCGGGGAGAGCGCCAGGTGGAGCTGACCGCTAAAGAATACGAGCTGTTGCGCTACCTCATGGAACATCCCCGCCAGGTGCTCACCCGCCAGCAGATTCTGGAGCATGTGTGGGGGCACGACTTTGCAGGCGACTCTAACATCATCGAGGTTTACATTCGCTACTTGCGTCTTAAGATCGAAGCTCCAGGAGAGAAGCGCCTCATCCAGACGGTGCGCGGGGTAGGCTACGTGTTGCGAGACTAAGAGCGCGACCGGAAAATTCGTCCTACTGGCGCGGCGTGGAAGCTAACTGCTGGAACTAAGTTGGGGGATTGGGGGTGCAGAGCGTGCTGGGGATGAATCTGCGGGGTACTGAGCTGCTAGGCCTTACTTTTAGCTCGCCCGGAGAATTTGTCTTCCGCTTTCCCCCCAGCACTCCCCTGGTGGGCGGGCTAGGTTTGCGCTGGTACGGCCTGCTGATGGGCATTGCCGTGTTGGTTGGCCTAATCCTGACCAAAGCCCTAGCGGAGGCCCGTCACCTCGAGAAAGAGCCAGGCAAGGCCGGCGAGCGGGTTGAAGCTCTGGCCCTGTGGCTAGTGGTGTCGGGGTTTCTGGGCGCCCGACTTTACTACGTCCTCACCCATTGGTCAGAGTTCCGAGACAACCCCCTCTTGGCCTTCGCCATCTGGCGGGGAGGCATCATCATCCACGGTGGGATCCTGGCGGGGGCGCTTGCCCTTTACCTCTATTGCCGCGCCACCGGGATCAACGGGTGGAAGTACGCCGATGTGATTACCCCCGGCTTGATCCTAGGCCAAGCCATTGGGCGCTGGGGCAATTTGTTCAACTCCGAGGCCTACGGTGCCCCCATTCCTCCTGACAGCAGTTGGCCTTTGCGGATATATATCCCTCCCGAGGCCCGCGAGCCGGAACACAGCCAGTTTGAGTTTTTTCACCCCATCTTCTTTTACGAAAGCCTCCTTAACCTGGTTCTGTTTGCCCTCTTGATGGGGATGTTCTGGCGCTTTCCCAAGCTTAAGGATGGCACTTGGGTCTGGACCTATGTCGTCGGCTACAGCCTGATTCGCATCCCCTATGAAATCTTACGCGTGTCGGCGGTGGCCTATCTGCCGGGAACTTCCGTTAAGGCTGCCTATGTGGCCAGCGCCGTAGGCCTAGTGCTCGGGATCGGCATGCTAATCTACATGTACCGGCTGCGCTTTGATCCCGACCTGGAACAATTAGCCGCTTGGCTAGCCGAACAAGCGGGGCTGGAGCTGGAAACAGCCGCAGACCTTGTGCAGCGGGCCTGGGCCATCCAGCAACAACATCGCCGTGCTGACTTGCTGGATCGCGTCACCCTAGCCATGCCCCATTTTTCCAGCGCGGTTGCTCCCCACCTCTCTTTGGGCCAGCGGGAGCTATTGATGCGGCAACTGCTCTGCCGTCTGGAAGGTCGGGACTCCGGCCAGTAAACTCCCCCTCAGCTCTTCAGAGTTTGCAGCCATGCTTCCAGGGCGCGGATGGGGGCGGGATCCCGGTAGACCCGTTCCTGGCGGGCTTTTACCTGCCGGCCCACTTTCTCACGCCAGCGGTCGTCCAAGCCCAGCCGCACGGCAATCTGAACGTACTCATCCAGGCTAGAAGCAATGGTTTCGTGGAGCTCCATTTGCTGCAGGATGGCGTAGGTATGGCGGCCCCGCATCAGGGATCCCGGCAAGGTAACAATGGGCAGGCCGTGGGGCAAGGCTTCCAGGGTGGTGTTGCCGCCAGACCAGCCGATGCTGTCTAGGTAAACATCCCCCAGGGCGTTGTAGGCGGCATATTCGGCGGGCGAGAGCTCCGGCAGCAGCAGCACATAGTCTTCGGCGGCCAGGCCGTAGGCGCGGAAGGCTCGCTGCAGCCGTTGCCAAAAGCGCTGGCGGATCCCTTGGGAAAGGCGGCCCTGGAGGAATAGGAATTGACACCGCCCCACCTCCCGGGCAATGCGGGGGAACACCTCGTCGTATTGGGGCAGGTATTTGAACAAGGATTGGGCACAAAGGTAGAGCACCCTGTCGGGATCCACCCCCCAGGCCTGCCAGTCCACAGAGGCAGGTGCAACCTCCGAGGGGATGTAGTAGGTGCCGAGGCCAGGCAGGAGCAGGAGCTGCTCAGTGTAGTGGCTGGCCCCGTCCGGCGGTTCCATCAGCTCGCTGCTGATGAAGACATCCATTGTTGGTAGACCGGAAGTTTGGGGATGGCCCCAGGCCATGGCCTGTACCGGCGCCAAACGCAGGGCAGCCAGTTGAGCGCAGACCGGGTCGATGCCCACTTCTGGGTAGAGGAGCACGTCCAGTTGGGCCTCTCGAATGACTGCCTGCCACTCCATTAAGCTGCGGGATCCGGCCACAAACTGCTCAAAGCGAGAGGGCAGGGAGCGCGTGATCTCGTCTTGGATGGCCGAGGTGTGGAAGCCGTAGAGGGCCACTTGGGAGCGATCCAAAGCTTCTACCCAGCCGCGAGTTAGGATCTTCCAAACCGAGTGATCCCGGAACAGGCCGGAGACGATGCCTACCCGAAGCCGCCCAGGACGTCGCTGCCGGGGAAGGGAAGGCTGGGGGTAGCGAGCCGCCATGACCTCCCCCACTAGGGATCCGTACAGTTGCTGCAGCTCGCGGTCGTTCTGGCCCTGGTAGGGCAAAAAGAAAGGCTGGACAGAGCCGACGCCGGCAGCCGCTTGCTCCAGGGTTTCTGGATCCCGCGGCAGTTGCTCCCAGCGGGCCTTGACCTCTTCTAGGGCCTGGCGGTAGCGCTGGCGAGCGCTTGCTATCTGTTCCGGGGCGTCGTAGAGCAGGGGCAACTGGCTGACACACCAGCCCAGGGCGGCGGCCAAGTCGGCTGGATCCGCTTGCCAGAGTTGGTAGAACAGCTTGGCCGCTTCCTCCTCTTGCCCGCAATCGCGCAACAAGATGGCCAGGATATGGGCAGCATCGGTAAAGCCCGGCTGCAACTCCAGAGCCTGCAGCAGCGGCACCAGCGCCGCCTCCCACTCCCCCTGCTGCCGTAGCACCAGGCCTAGCTGGTACAGGACCTCTGGATCCGGCCCCCCCTGCTCCAACGCCTGCTGGAGGTGAGCTTTTGCCTCCTCCAGGTAACCTACCTGCTTGAGGGCAATTGCCAGATTGTAGTGGGCGTCGGGAAACCACGGCTGCTGCGCCAAGGCCTGCTGCATCAGGGCAATGGCTTCCTCCAGGACTCCCTGCTGCTGTCGGCAGACCCCCAAAAGGTGCAGCGCTTCCGGGTGGGCGGGCCGGGCCTGCAACACCTGTTGGTAGAGGGAGATGGCCTCTTCCAGTTGCCCCCGCTGGTGATGGTGGACAGCCTGAACCCGCAGGGCCTGCAGGTGCTTTTCTTGGTCCTCTCGGCTGGGGCCCAAGCCTTTTCCTGGCAGCGACATTTAGCCGTTGGGGAGGTTGAGGAAGCCCGCCAAGGCGGGGGCAATTGGCAGCAGGGTCATCACCATCAAAAAGAGGGCTAGCAGCGCCAAGGCATCCCGCTGGCCGTCGGTTTCCGTAATCTCATCTTGCGGGGGACGCTCCGGCTCACGAGCAATAAAGAGAATGAGCAGCGCCCAGTAGAGGGCCAAGACGTTGCTGATGGCTGCCACGGCCAACGCAATGAGGGTAATCACCGTGGCGCGGGCTGCTGTCTTACGCCCATACACGGCCTGCACAATGCGACCCCCGTCCAACTGGCCAGCAGGCAGCAGGCTCAAGGCGGTGATGGCCAGCCCAATCCAGCCCACGGCCACGAAGGGGTGAATGGGCACCAGCTCCGCCTGCAGCTGGGATCCCAGCACCAGCCGCGCCAGGGTGCCCACCAGGATGGAGCTGCGAAAGATCTCCGTAGGCACGTACACGCCTCCAGCGCCCGAGAGCTTCAGGCCAACCAGCAGCACCACCAAGGAAAGGAGGCCGCCCGCTGCTGGTCCAGCAAAGGCGATGTCGAAGAGGGCCTTGCGGTTGGGAACCGGCGATTGGATGCGGTTTAGGGATCCCAGGGTGCCAATCCCTAGGCTGGGGATAACAAAAGCGGGGCTGAGGCGCACCCCATACCTGCCGGCCATCCAGCGGTGTCCGGTCTCGTGCACCAGCAAAATGGCAAAGATCCCAGCTGCCACGGGCAGAGCTTCCACCCAGCGCCCTGGCGCCTCCAACAGCCGGAAGCCCAGCAAGTTGGCCCCCACCTCTAGGGTGGCCAGAAAGCTAGCTAGCATTAGGCCTGCGGCCAGAATCTGGGCTCCCCTCGAGGCGCGGTAGTTAACTATCTCGTCTGGCAGAACCACCACCGCCGGCTTTTCCGAGGCATCCTCGACCAAAAACAGTTGGTAGCGGCTGCCCACGCGCTCTTTGAGCTTTTCCACCAGTAGGGGTACGACCACCTCGGCGTCCCCGCGGAGGTTGCCCTTAAAGATGGCCCCCTCCCCATAGGGGATGGTTTCAGTAACAAAAAAGGTGTCCAGGCTGAAGATGGACTGAATAGCTTGCAAATCCTCGGCGGAGATCTTGCGCAGAAACCCTGCTGGCTCCGCCGCAGCCTGGGTCGACGCCTCTGCTGCCCCTTCTGGTTGCCCCTCTAAACTAGCCAACTGCTGTCGCCGCGCTTGCAGCTCCTGCTGGGCCAACTGGCGGGTTTTGCGCCCCACAGCAATGTAGAGCCCCGTAAACACCAGCAAGAGCAGCAAGAAGCCGGCAAAGTTGAGGTAAACCCCCACCAGCAGCAGCCCCAGGAAGATCACCCACGGCAAAAGGAGCAGGGATCCCTGCAGCCACATCCAGACGGCTAGGGATCCCCGCCGGCGGGCTCGCCAGAAGCCCCAACCCAAAAAGGCCAGCGTTCCCAGCAAAAAGAGCGGTGTAATCTCAGCAGCAATGTTCATGGCTGACCTAGCAAGGCTGTACGGGTATCCAGCTAGGGCAAGAGGGCTTAGGCGGAAACGGCTGCTCCTTCAAAACGAGGCTCTGGCTCCTCCCACAGGTAGAAGCCAGCTTTGCGCGGCTTGAGCAGAAATAGCCGCAGGAACTGGTAGGCGTTGTTGAGGTAAAGCGGCAGCTTGCGCAGACCCTTGAAGGGGCCAGATCCCCGCTCAATCTCCCTCAGTTTGGCGTTGTTGGCTATACACTTCTGCAGCCGCCGCACAAACTCAGGGTTTTCCACATCCAATACCACTGGGAACACCTTAGCCGCCTCGCGGTTGGTTTTGTAGATCACCTCCATGTCATAGGCATGGGGATCCAGGCCGAGGAGGCGGTAGAAACCCGGGCGCTCGCCCACGTCGTTGAGGTACATGGTGGCAAACACCGACAGCAAGAAGAAGCGGCACCAGAGCTCAGCCACCCATCCCTTGAGCAGTCGCGGCTGGCTAAGAAGCATGAGGGCAAAGAAGTCGCCGTGGCGGTTCTCGTCCTGGCACCAGTTCTTGAAGAAATTGAAGATGGGGTAGATGCGGTTTTCAGGATGGGCCTCTAGGTGGCGGTAGATGAGGATGTAGCGCCAGTAGCCAATCTTCTCAGACAGATAAGTGGCGTAGAAGATAAAGCGGGGCGCGAAATAGGTGTAGGACTTGTGCTTGGTCAAAAAGCCTAGATCAAAGGCCATGTTGAAGTCACCCATGGCCCGGTTGAGGAAGCCGGCGTGGCGGGCTTCATCCCGGCTCATGAGGGCAAAGCACTCGGCCAAAATTGGGTTAGTCTCCTTCAGCCGGCGGGAGAGCTCCTTATAGAGCAGGAAGCCAGAGAACTCTGCCGTGCAGGAGCGCTCCAAGAACTCCACAAACAGCCGCCGTGCTTCCGGATCGAGGCAACTTTCCCAGTCCTGGCTAAACTCCTCGCCGCGGACAAAGTGGTGGCGGTTGTAGTCGGCGCGAAACTCCTCCAGAATGGCTCGGAAGTCGGCCTCCCGATCCCCTAGGCTCATCTTGCCAATGGCTTCGAAATCGGTGGTGTAGAAGCGCGGTGTCAGGATAGTCTCCTTGGGTACTCGCGCCTGAATCTTGGCGGCTTCCAGGCTGGAACTCATAGGTGGCTAAAGCAGATAAAAACCAGCTACACCCTCGCAGTTTACCAGTTCCCTTAGCTGCCGTGGGGATAAGAAGTGTTACCAACAGACCCTGAAACTCCTACGACTGCACTGCCGCTGGCTGGGATCGGGCGGGATCCGTTAGCTCACTGCCCTCTTCGGAAGGGGGAACCACCTGCCAGAAGAGGGGCAGGTAGCGCTCCCAGTTCTTGAGGATGCGCTCAGCTTTGGGGGAATGGGTGCGGCGGTAGTGCTCCTGGACCAGGCCCTTGAGTTGCGCTTCCGCTGCTGCGGTTTGCACCCGCTGAATGCGCACGATCTCGCCGTTGACCTTGGCGGGGAAGTTGCCCTCCTCATCTAGCACGTAGGCCAGGCCGCCGGTCATGCCCGCCCCCAGGTTGCGGCCCACCCGGCCCAGCACCACCACCACGCCGCCGGTCATGTATTCGCAGCAGTGGTCGCCAGCCCCCTCGACGACTGCCTGGGCACCGGAGTTGCGCACGGCAAAGCGCTCTCCCGCCTGGCCGTTGGCAAACAGGGATCCGCCCGTGGCCCCATACAGGCAGGTGTTGCCCAGGATCACGTTTTCCGCCGGATCCCGCGGGGCTTCTGGGGGGGCTAGAACGATGATCTCTCCACCGCACATGCTCTTGCCCACGTAGTCGTTGGCTTCTCCCGTCAGGGTGAGGCGCATGCCCGCTAGGGTAAAGGCCCCAAAGCTCTGGCCGGCCGTGCCCACAAAGCGCAGATCCAGCAGCCCCCCCTGCTGGGCAAAGCCCGCATCCCCATACCGCCGAGCCAGGGTGCCGGCGATGCGCCCGCCCACACAGCGGTCGGTGTTCGCGATGGGGAGTTCCAAGGTGGCCGTGCTGCAGGTCTCAATGGCCTTTTGCACCTCGGGCCGGGCCAGGATCTGCTCGTCCAGCACCGGGCCGTTGGAGTGCACCGGCTCATGGTCTAGCCACTCGGGCTGACGGTGGGGATCAAAGCCAGGAGGAGTCCGCAGCAGACAGTCCAACTGGAGAGACTGGGTTTTTTCCAAAGCCACGTCGGCGCGGGGGCAAAGCAGATCCACCCGCCCAATGACCTCTTTGAGGGAGCGGTAGCCTAGGCGGGCTAGGATCTGGCGCACCTCCTCGGCCACAAAGGTAAAGAAAGTTACTACCTGATCTGGAGTGCCAGGGAAGCGCTTGCGCAGCTCCTCCTTTTGGCTCGTCACCCCTACCGGGCAGTTGTTGGTGTGGCACACCCGCGCCATGATGCACCCCTCGGCAATCATGGCTACGGTTCCAAAGCCAAACTCCTCCGCTCCCAGCATGGCCGCCATCACCACCTCCCAGCCGGTGCGCAGGCCGCCATCCACTCGCAAAATCACTCGCTGCCGCAGGCCGTTTTCCAAGAGGGCGTGATGCACCTCCACTAAGCCCAGCTCCCAGGGTGAGCCTGCGTGTTTGATGGAGCTGAGAGGGGAAGCCCCTGTGCCTCCCTCGTGGCCAGAGATCTGGATGATGTCGGCATTGGCTTTGGCTACCCCTGCTGCCACCGTGCCGATGCCCACCTCCGCCACCAGTTTCACCGACACTTGCGCCTGGGGGTTGACCTGGTGGAGGTCGAAGATCAACTGGGCCAGATCCTCGATGGAGTAGATGTCGTGGTGGGGCGGCGGCGAGATCAGGGTTACCCCTGGCTTGGAGCGGCGCAGCTTGGCAATGTAGGGGCTGACCTTTGAGCCGGGCAGTTGCCCGCCCTCGCCTGGCTTGGCGCCCTGGGCAATCTTAATCTCGATTTGCTGCGCGTTGACCAAGTACTCAGGGGTTACGCCAAAGCGGCCCGAGGCCACCTGCTTCACTGCCGAGCTGGCGTTGTCCCCCATGCGCAAGCCCCTAAGGTGAGGGAACCGCGCCGAGGTTCCCTCCGGCGTCACATCGGTGATGGGGAGGTAGCGCTCTGGGTCCTCTCCGCCCTCGCCGGAGTTAGACTTGCCACCGATGCGGTTCATGGCAATGGCTAGGGTCTCGTGGGCTTCGCGGCTGAGGGCCCCTAGCGACATCCCCCCCGTGGTAAAACGCTTGAAGATGGCTGTAACGGGCTCTACCTCTTCCAGGGGAATGGGATCCCGGTCGCTGCGAAAGTCAAGCAGATCCCGTAGGGCCGTGGGGGGGCGGTTGCGCAAATAGGCCCGGTAGATCTCGTAGTGATCGGGCTGTCCAGAGGCGATGGCCCTGTGCAGCAGCTTGGCCATTTCTGGGCTATTGATGTGGTACTCGCCCTTAGGCCGCGCTTGGATAAAGCCAAAGTTCTCCAGCTTTTTCGAGGTGAGCTGGGGGAAGGCCCGCTGGTGATTTACCATGCCCTCGCGAGCCAAGTCCGCCAGCGTCATTCCCCCCACCTGCGACACCGTGCCGCGGAAGGCCAGGTCAATCACCTCTTGGCTGAGACCGATGGCCTCGAAGATCTGGGCCCCGTGGTAGCTGGAGAGGAGGGAAATGCCCATCTTGGAGAGGATCTTGAGCAACCCCGCCTCAATGGCTGCCCGGTACCGCAATTGGGCTTCGGCCACAGAAATCTGGGGCAGCTTGCCACTGGCCATCTGGGTCTGGGTCTTGGGCTTGTGCCACCACTGGCGCACCGCCTCGTAGGCCAGGTAGGGGCAGACGGCGCTGGCCCCGTAGCCAATTAGGCAAGCAAAGTGGTGAGTGCTCCAGCACTGGGCCGTCTCCACCACCAGAGAAGCGCGTAGGCGCAGCCCCTCCTGGATGAGGTGATGGTGGACGGCTCCCACGGCTAGCAGAGGGGGGATCAAGGCCTGCTCAGAGCTGAGGCCTCGATCCGAGAGGATTAAGATCTCTGCTCCCTCCCGCACTGCTTGCGCTGCCTCTTGGCAAAGGGCCCGCACTTGGGCAGCCATTCCTGCTGGCCCGGCGGCGATTGGGTAGAGGGTCGGCAGCGTGCGACAAGGAAAGGGCGTGCGCTGCAGGGCGGCCAGCTCCGCCTCGTTGAGCACGGGGCTGCGTAGGTGCAGCAGGCGAGCATGCTCGGGCCGGATCTCCAGCAGGTTGCCTTTGGAGCCCAGGTACATGTCCAAAGACATCACCAAGCTTTCCCGCAGGGGATCGATGGGGGGGTTGGTCACCTGGGCAAAGCGCTGCTTGAAGTAGTCATAAAGGGGGTGGGGCTGGGTGGAGAGCACCGCCAGCGGCGCATCATCCCCCATGCTGAAAACCGGCTCTTTGCCTGTGGCCGCCATCTCCTCGATGATCATCTCCACGTCTTCCAAGGAGTAGCCGCAGGCCGTTTGCAGCTGGAGGAGTTGCTCCTCGGTAAGCTGCGGGGCGCTCTCAAAGTCTTGGCTAGGAAGCTGAACGCGGTAAGTCTTCAACCACTCCCCATAGGGGTGCTGAGCTGCCACCTGGGTCTTGATCTCCCAGTTTTTGTAGAGCTGGCCGCTTTGCAAATCCACCATGAGCATCTGCCCTGGCCCCAGCCGCCCCTTTTCTAGGATCTCGGCTTCCGGCAGGGAAACCACCCCCGCTTCCGAGGCGACCACCAGCAATCCATCGCGGCTAAGGGCGTAGCGGGCCGGGCGTAGGCCATTGCGATCCAGCGTGGCTCCAATAGTTTTGCCATCGCAGAAAACCACCATGGCCGGCCCATCCCATGCTTCCTGCAGGCCGGCAAAAAACTCGTAGAAGTCGGCCACTTCGGGATGATTGGCTAACTCCGGCTGGTGGCGGTAGGCCTCCGGGATCAGCACCATCATTGCCTGCTGGCTGGAGTAGCCCGAGGCAATCAAGAGCTCGAAGACCGCGTCCAGGCCTGCTGAGTCGCTGGTGCCGGGGTCAATGACGGGTTTGAGCTCCTCAATAGCCTCGCCCCAAAAGGGATGGGCCAAAGAGGACTCGCGGGCAGCCATCCAGTTGACATTGCCCAGGTAGGTATTGATCTCGCCGTTGTGGCAGAGGTAGCGGAAGGGTTGGGCCAGGGACCACCGGGGCAGGGTGTTGGTGCTGAAGCGGCGGTGGTAGGTGGCGTAGGCAGTGGTGTAGAGGGGGTTTTGTAGATCGCGGTAAAACTGGCCCAGCGCGGCTGACTGCACCATGCCCTTGTAGACAATCAGCCGGCAGGAGAGGGAGGCAAAGTAGAGGGAATGAAAGCCAAACCGGCTCTCCACCTGTCGCCGCAGGCGCCGCCGCAAGAGGTAAAGCTGCCGCTCCAGCTCGTCTCCCTCCAGCGTGGGGTGAGTAAGCAGCATCTGCCAGATGGAGGGCAGGGTCTGCCGTGCCATCGGCCCCAGGCAGTCTGGATTAACTGGCACCTGGCGCCAGATGGGCTGCCCCCACTCCGTAGTAGCCAAGTAGTCGTCGATGAGCTGGCGCACTGCCTGGCACTCAGCGGGATCCTGAGGCAAAAACAGCATGCCCACTGCACTGCGGCTGGGATCCCACGCTCGAATGGCCTCAAGCTCTGCCTGCAGCAGCTTCCAGGGAATAGCTGTGGCAATACCGGCTCCATCCCCACTTTGGCTGTCTCCGCCGCAGCCGCCGCGGTGCTCCATGCAGGCAAGGGCAGCGAGGGTTTTTTGCAGCAGCTCGTGGCTGGCTCTTCCCTGGCGATCTACCAAAAACCCGACGCCACAGCTATCCCGCTCTTGGAAGTGCCAGCTTGCGTTCAGGATGGGAGCCGGATTCATAGGGTGAAGAAACAGTCTTGGAGCAGTCCACGCCTTTTGAGATATGGAAGACCAGCATATCGCAATCAATCCTACAGGAAAAGGGGGCAGCCCTAAGTCAGGCTGGACTTTGCCGATGGGGAAAGAAAGGCCAAAAGGTTTGCTATGAACAAAACCAGGGCAAATGCCCCAGCTTGCCTTGGTTCACCTGGTTGCCAAGTGGCAATTTTTTTACCTAAGGAAGTCGGGAAATACATTTCGCAGATTAGAGAGCTGCTCGTTAAAGCAGGTGAGGCGATCCCCACTAGCGCTCACCATCGTTAGGTCGGCCCGCCCGGTCGCGCCCTCGGATCCCAAGAGAGGAACGCTCATCCGGCTGGGATCCTCAGGGTTCTGGGAGACGCGGATAACAGCTCGCTCTCGGTTGAACTGATAGGCCTCGGCCACGTAGCGGATGGGCTCACTCAAGCTGGGCTCCAGCGGCAGACCGGGGGCTGGCAAAAGATCCACTAGCTCGGTAAAGGTGCCGCTCCGCAAGCCCACCACGGCAGCAGCTCCCAACTGGTTGCAGATGGCAATGAGCACGGGTTCCTGGGCGCTGGCGCTGACGTTGGTCAAGGTGACAGTGACATTGGCCCGGCTGGGTGCTGGGGGATAAGTAATCTCAAAGAGGCGGGCAGGGGCGTTGCCCAGCTCGTCGCGGATGCGAAAGCGAAGCTGACCCCTGTAGGGCAAGAGGGAAGAGAAGTAGATACCAAAGCGGTCGCTAGGGCCACGTCCAGGGATGTTGGCCTGGCCAGGGACGTAAGCGAGGACGGCCCGGCTTTGCCAGTTGTTGGGGGGCGCGTAGGGCAGCAAGGGGCCGCTGTCGAGGCTAGGGGGATCCTGGGGAGGTGGATCCGGCTGGCCATCCCTGTTTAGATCCAGGCCATTGCCCAAAAAGGCTACTGAGCGCTGGAGCAGGATGGGACGGTTTTGGTTATCGACTAGAGGAGGTCGCCCTTCCGCCAGCCCTGCGTTCTCCACATAGACGTTAAAAGGGCGATTTAAGATCTGGTTGTCCCGCCGCCGCCGCACGTTGAACTGGAGGTAAGGCCCCACCGCACCTGCTGTTGGGGATCCCCCCGTAATTTCAAAGTCATCGGCCCGCAAAAAGACGTTTTCTAGCGGGCTAGGCGGAGTTGTTGCCTCCCCGCAGCCGACTAGGCCAAGGGCAAAGGCTACTAAAGCTACAAAGGCTGCACCAGATCCCCCCTTTCTGGGGAAAGCTCGGTCTTTCCAGGCCGGCAGGCAAGCTTTGGCTTCAGCCTTCATCTCCACAACAGTTGGCAACAGTTTTCCGCCCGCAACCTGCCCAATGGCCTGTACCACTATACCGCTCTGAAAGACTTATACAACCCCGGACAAAAGCGGACTTTTGCTCCAGGTTGAGGCTTTCTTCCTGCTTCCACGACCCGTAGCTAGTGGTAGGCTTAACTCCTACTACCCCCCCAGAGGGATCTCCGCAGGCGTGACTTCCCCGCGAGCTGCAGGTAGTTGCTCCTTGCTCTTGATCGAGCACACAGGCTAAAGACGGAGCCTACCTTAGCCTAGGCGAAGTGCCTGCCAGATAAAGATGCACCTGCAAGTCTACTAGCGCAGCTAATCCACGTCAAGGCAGAAAGTTCGTTACGCCACGCAGTGGCGCTCGCGTCAGCGGGACCGAGTCCTCACTGTCCAGTGAATCAAGGACTAGAGGAGAGCCCTAGGCTCGGTTTCTTATGCAGCTTGCTAGCCTAGAGGGAGCGAAAGGTGGATGCCCATGTCAAATACCCCTGCGGTCTTGGTTCAACACCTCCAGAAGCGCTACGGCTCCACGGTGGCTGTGGCGGATGTCTCCTTCCAAGTGGAGCCCGGCCAGATCTACGGCATTCTTGGCCCCAACGGCGCCGGCAAAACCACCACTCTGCACTGCCTGTGCACCCTGCTGCGCCCTGACGCGGGCCGGATCGAGGTGTGCGGGATCCCGGTCAACGAAAACCCCAGGGCGGTACGCGAAAAGCTGGGCTTTGTTGCCCAGGAGGTGGCTTTAGATAAGGTGCTGACGGGGCGAGAATTGCTGCAGTTGCAGGCCGACCTCTACCACCTGCCGCGGTCCTTGGCCCGAGAGCGGATTGCCACCGTCCTTGAATTGCTGGGGCTAGCCGACCGCGCTGACCAACGCATCGGCACCTACTCCAGCGGCCTGCGCAAACGCCTAGATCTGGCGGCAGGACTGCTCCACCAGCCCCAGGTGCTGGTTTTGGACGAGCCCACGGTGGGCCTGGATATCCCCAGCCGGCAGGCCATCTGGGACTTTCTGCGCCAGCTTAGAAACACCGGCGTCACGGTGGTGCTCAGCAGCCATTACCTGGAAGAGATCGATCTATTGGCTGACCGGGTGGCCATCATCGACCGCGGCAAGCTGATTGCCGAAGGAACCCCAGAAGAGCTGAAAGCCCGCGTCGGCGGCGAGCGCATCACCGTCAAGCTGCAGGAGTTTGCCCCACCAGAACTGGCCCAGCGGGGTGCCGAACTGCTGGCCTCTCTGCCCTTTGTCCAAAAGGTGGTGATCAACAGCGCCCAGGGCAATGCCCTCAACTTGGTGGTGCAGCGGAATGGGGAGGATCCCCTCAGCCAGATCCGCGCCCACCTTGAGGCCCACGGCCTGGAGGTCTTCAGCAGTACCCAATCTCGCCCCAGCCTGGACGACGTGTATTTGGCGGCAACCGGGCAAACCCTCCTGGATGCAGAGCTGGCAGCTGCCGAGTCCAACTTAGGCAAGAAAAAGTAGTTTTTCCCTGATTCCCAATCCTTACCAAGTTTGCAGGAGCCTTCGTATGACCTCTGCTGCTTCCCCAATTCAATCCAGCCCAATTCCCCTTTTGACAGCAGAATTTTGGCAGGAAACTTTTGCCCTCACCCGCCGCTTGTTTATCCAACTGCAGCGCCGCCCTGTAACCCTGCTGGTTGGAATCATCCAGCCGCTGCTCTGGTTGATTCTGTTCGGGGCCTTGTTTCAGAATGCCCCTACTGGCATCTTTGGGGCCGGGCAAAACTACACCCAGTTTTTGGGAGCAGGCGTGATCGTGTTTACGGCCTTTGGCGGGGCTTTGAATGCGGGGGTGCCGGTGATTTTCGACCGGGAGTTCGGATTTTTAAACCGACTGCTGGTGGCTCCCCTCACCTCTCGCTTTTCCATTGTGCTGGCCTCCAGCCTGTTCATCGTCAGCGTGGCGCTGCTGCAGACGGCGGCAATCGTGGGGGCAGACTACGTCCTCGGCGGCGGGATCCCAGACGTGCGGGGCTTGGCGGTGGTGGCCTTGATCGTGGGCCTGTTGGTCTTGGGCTTCACTGCCCTGAGCTTGGGCCTAGCCTTTGCCATGCCGGGGCACCAGCAGTTGCTGGCTTTTATCTTTCTGGTCAACTTGCCTTTGATCTTCTCCAGCACGGCTTTGGCTCCCCTCAGCTTCATGCCCACCTGGCTGCGCTGGGTGGCCAGCCTTAACCCGCTCACCTTTGCCATCGAGCCAATTCGCCACGTCTACCGCACCAGCACCTGGAGCTTTGCCGATGTGGTGCTACAGGCTCCCTGGGGCAATCTCACCCTAGCGGGATCCCTGGGGCTCTTGACGGGGTTTGTGGTGGTGTCAGTGCTGCTGGTGCAGGGGGTGCTGCGCAAGGGCTTGGCCTGAGGGGCTTTGGGACTGGCTCGGGGAAGCCGAGTTGGTCTTGTGCCTTTCAAAGTCAATGGCAAGAAGCAGACTTCTCCTTTTGTCCTGCTACCTGGCTCCTTTTCGGAGGACGTTGGAGATTTTGGCCATGGCAGTTCTTGAAGATTGGCAGCGCTCCAAGTTGGATCCCAGCGACGATGCCCTCTTCTACAGCTACCCCCGCTTCGTAACCCATGTAGATGCTGGCTTCATCGGCCAGCTCACGGATCTCTACCGCCGCTACTTGCAGCCCCAGACCCGCATTCTCGACCTAATGAGCAGTTGGGTTTCCCATTTGCCGCCGGAGATGGATTTTGCCCATGTGGAAGGGCATGGGATGAATGCCGAAGAACTGGCGGCTAACCCTCGGCTTAACCATTTCTTCGTCCAGAACCTCAACCAAAACCCACTCCTGCCTTTCCCGGACTGCACTTTTGATGCCGTGCTGAACGCGGTTTCGGTGCAATACCTGCAGCAGCCGGAGCGAGTGTTTGCCGAGGTGCATCGCATCCTTAAGCCCCAGGGCTTCTTCATTGTCAGCTTCTCCAACCGCATGTTTTTCCAGAAGGCAATCCAAGCCTGGCGAGACAGCTCGGAAGCAGAGCGGGTGGAGCTGGTCAAGCGCTATTTCGAGGCAGTGCCAGGGTTTGAGATCGTCGAAGTCATCCAGCGGCCTGCTCCCCTGAGTTGGCTTGCCTTTCTGGCCGGAGGGGGTGGGGATCCTTTCTACGCCGTGGTTGGGCGGCGAGCTGCAGCTTAAGAGGCAGTAAGCGAAAGCTAGGGCAGCTCTACCGAGGTAGGCTTAGAAGCATAGGTCAGGCCCCAGCCCAATTTCTCACGCATGACCCGGAAGAACTCCGGTCGGCGTAGGCGAATCAGGTCTGTGCAGTAGGGGGCGCGGACGACGCGAATTTGGTCTTCTGGCAGGATGTAGCAGCCAGCATTGCCGTCCGCTACCAAAACCAGCGGCTGAGGGCTGGCGGGGCTGATCCACACCTCTTCCGAATCGGGAAAGACCAGAGCCCGTGAGGCCATCGAGTGGGGACAGATAGGGATCAACTGCAACACCGGCAGGCTGGGAGTGATGACCGGTCCTCCTGCAGAAAGGGCATAGGCGGTGGAACCTGTGGGGGTGGCTAAAATGATGCCGTCGGCGGCCACATCCAGAGGGGAGTGCTCCCCAATGGTGACTTCAAAGTGGCACATGCTGGTCAAAGGCTCGCGGTGGAGCACCATCTCGTTGAGGCTGAGCACTTCCCAGCGCAATTCGTTGCCGCGGTAGGCCTGCACCAGCAACATGCTACGGCGATCCAGAATGTACTCGCCGGCAATGGCTGCCTTGGCCGCCTCTTCTAGGTGGGTTAGGTAGGTCTCCGTCAGAAAGCCCAAGTGGCCAGTGTTCACGGCCAGCAAGGGGATCCCTTTGGGAGCCAACTGCCGGGCTGCTGCCAAAACGGTGCCGTCTCCCCCCAGCACTACGGCAAACTTCATGTTCTCGTCAAAGCCGGCGGGGGCCAGGCTGTCCACCTTGGTCAAGCAGACGGGACTGTCAAGCTTGGCGTAGCCGAGGACGCCGCCCCAATTGGGGGCCACACAGACTTCCCACCCCTGCTCCTGAAACCAGCGGGAAAGGGTTTCGCTGCTGCGTTTAGCGGCAGGCTTGGCGTCGTTGTAGAGGATACCGACCTTGGGCTTGCTCATGGGAGGGGGAAGAGGTAGAGCGGTGCCAAAACTCTATCAGTTCTAGATAGCTGCCGCAAAAAATAGCTGGCCCCCTGGCCCCAGCTCGGGTCACCGCCAGGGATAAGCTGGAAGAGCTCCCCAGCGAGTCTCTGGACGGGCTGAGGGGAGTTGAAAATGCTGTTCGCTTTTTCCCATGCAAGCCTGTACCCTGGTCGCCCGCGCCAAGATCAATCTTTACCTAGAGATCCTCGGATCCCGCCCCGACGGCTATTCCGAGGTGGCCATGATCCTGCAGAGCATCGCTTTGGCGGATCGCGTGCGTCTCCAGCGCCGCCCCCACGGGATCCACCTAATCTGTAACCACCCGGAAGTGCCGGCAGATGCCCGCAACCTGGCCTACCGCGCGGCTGAGCTGCTGCAAAAGGAGTGCCAGACCAATCTGGGGGTGGAGATCCACATCGAGAAGCAGATCCCCGTGGCGGCGGGCTTGGCAGGCGGCTCGGCCAATGCAGCGGCAGTTCTGGTGGGGTTGAACCAGCTCTGGGGCTTGGGCCTGACGGTCAGAGAACTGCAGCACTTGGCGGCCCGCTTGGGATCCGACATTCCCTTTTGCGTGCAGGGGGGCACCCAGCTAGCCACAGGACGGGGAGAAGTTTTACAGCCGCTGGCCGACTGGGAAGGGATCCCCCTGCTGTTGGCCAAGCCCAAGCGCCTTGGGATCTCCACTGCCTGGGCCTATCAAGCCTTTCGCGCTCACCGTGCCGCTTCCTTGCCTTCTGCTGGAGCCTCTCTGCCGACCTTGCCCCAAGTCCTCGCTGCTCTGGAGCGTCGGGATCTGCTGGCCTTGGCCCGCAGTTTGCGCAACGACCTGGAGCAGCCAGTTTTGGCCGAGTACGCTATCGTGGGAAAATTGCGCCAGGCCCTGCTGGAGGTAGGGGCGTTGGGATCCCTGATGTCGGGCTCGGGGCCGACAGTATTTGGGCTCATGGCTAGCCTGGAGGGGGCTGCTCAAGCCTGCGAGAGCCTGCGCCGCCGCTTCCCGGAGGTGGACTTCTGGGTAACCCAGTTTGCTCCCACTGGGGTTCTGCTGGAGCCGGATCCCCACCCTCTCGATCCCCCTAGAATTGCTAGCTAGCCTAGCCAGGAAACAGGACCTGATAACCGGTGGAACATTAGAGCTCTGTAGTTCAGACTAAAAATTAGCTTGGCTGCGGGCCCAAGAAGGAGATGAGCGAGAGGACGTTGTTTGACAAAGTCTGGGACGCCCATACGGTGCGGATCTTGCCCTCAGGGCAGACGCAGTTGTTCATTGGGCTACACCTCATCCACGAGGTCACCAGCCCCCAGGCTTTTGCCATGCTGCGGGAGCGCAATCTGCCAGTTCTTTTTCCAGAGCGGACGGTGGCGACGGTAGATCACATCATCCCCACCGACAACCGGACGCGACCTTTTGCGGATCCCTTGGCGGAGGAGATGATCCAGGAGCTAGAGCGCAACTGTCGCCAATACGGCATCCGCTTCTACAACAGCGGCTCCGGCCGGCAGGGGATCGTGCATGTGATTGCGCCGGAGCTGGGGCTGACGCAGCCGGGGATGACCATTGCCTGCGGCGATAGCCACACTTCTACCCACGGCGCCTTTGGAGCCATTGCCTTTGGCATCGGCACCAGCCAGGTGCGGGACGTGCTGGCCACCCAAACTCTGGCCTTGTCCAAGCTCAAGGTGCGCCGCATCGAGGTGCAGGGCACGTTGGGGCCGGGGGTTTACGCCAAGGATGTGATCCTGCACATCATCCGCAAGCTGGGGGTCAAAGGCGGGGTGGGCTACGCCTACGAGTACGGCGGCAGCACTGTCGAGGCGATGAGCATGGAAGAACGCATGACCCTCTGCAACATGTCCATCGAAGGGGGAGCCCGCTGCGGCTATGTCAATCCCGACGCCGTGACCTTTGAGTATTTGCGGGGGCGGGAGTTTGCCCCTCAAGGATCCGATTGGGAAGAGGCTGTGGCCTGGTGGCAAAGCCTAGCCAGCGACCCCGACGCTGTCTATGACGACGTGGTGGTGTTTCAGGCCTCCGAGATTGCTCCCACGGTTACCTGGGGGATTACCCCCGGCCAAAATATCGGGGTGGACGAGCGGATCCCGGCTCCCGAGGAGTTGCCAGAAAGTGAGCGGGAACTGGCTAGGGAAGCCTACGCCTACATGGGCTTGCGACCAGGGGATCCCATTGTAGGCACGCCGGTAGATGTCTGCTTTATTGGCAGCTGCACCAATGGCCGCTTGAGCGATTTGCGGGAGGCAGCCAAGGTTGCCAAAGGCCGGCGGGTAGCGCCTGGAGTGAAAGCGTTTGTGGTGCCTGGCTCCGAGCGGGTCAAGCAGGAGGCCGAACAGGAAGGCTTGCGGGAAATCTTTGAGGCAGCAGGGTTTGAGTGGCGGGATCCCGGCTGCTCCATGTGCTTGGCTATGAACCCAGACCGCTTGGTAGGGCGGCAGATTAGCGCCTCTTCCTCCAACCGCAACTTTAAGGGCCGCCAGGGATCCCCCACAGGGCGCACTCTGCTCATGAGCCCGGCCATGGTGGCGGCAGCAGCAGTGAGCGGCAAAGTGGTGGACGTGCGGACGCTGCTTTAGTCGGAGCTAGAGGAGGCAAGAAGGGGGTAGAAGTGACCCACCGGCCCCTGACCGGCCCCAATGGCCAAAGGATGCCGCAGGGCTTCGGTAACATAGGCCTTGGCCAGCAGCGTTGCCGTCAGAGGATCCTTCCCCCAAGCCAGTTGCGCCGCAATGGCTGCCGAGAGGGTGCAGCCGGTGCCGTGGGTGTGGCGGGTGAGGATCCGCTCGCTTTTGAGCACCTCGAGCCGCTCGCCGTCAAACCACACGTCCACCCCTTGCAGTTCTCCCGGCATGCCTCCCCCCTTGACAAGTACAGCCTTACAGCCTAGGGCGTGGATGCGGCGGGCCGCCGTCTCCATATCCGCCAGCGACTGCAGTTCCATCCCTGCCAAAATCTGGGCTTCGTAGCGGTTGGGGGTAACAACCTGAGCCAGGGGAATTAGCCGCTCGCGGATGGCCTGGATGGCCTCCTCCGCCAGCAGCTTGGCCCCCGTGCGGGAGACCATTACCGGATCTACCACCAGTGGCTGCAGCGCCCAGCGCTCCACTTGGCGGGCCACCTCGCGCACGATCTCGGCATTGAGCAACATGCCGGTTTTGATCCCTTGCACCCCAATGTCCTGCACCACCGCTTCAATTTGAGCAGCCACTGCCTCTGGCGGCAGCGCATCCACGCGGTTGACCCCCAGGGTATTCTGGGCAGTTACGCAGGTGAGGGCGGAAGTGCCATGAACCCGCTGGAAGGCAAAAGTGCGCAGATCCGCTTGAATGCCGGCTCCGCCGCCGCTATCGGATCCGGCAATGGTGAGGGCGACAGGGGGGCGCTGCTCGGCCAAAGTTGGAGCTGGTGAAGCTGGTTCAGATACAGACATTGGCTAAACGAGAAAAGCTAACGAGGGCACTGCTGGTAGCTATCAGCTTGCTGGCTCCCAACCCCCTAGAGGGGGCTAGAAGCTGGCTAAGCGTGAATCTAGTAGCCATTGTCGGTAGTAGCCACCACCTCTACCCAAACCCTATCCCCCTCCACCGCCGTCAGACTCCAGCGCAGGAGGCGGGCCGTTTGCCCCAGCTCTCGGGCGACTTGGTGGAGAAGGGATCCCTCCAGTTGAGCAGCAGAAAGCGGCAAACTCAGGGGCAAAGCTAGACGCAGAAAATGTAGCTTCACAGGTTCCTCACGCTGAACTCGCGCCAAGCAAGGAGGACAGGGCTAGCGGCCAAACTGCAAACGATAGACTTCTTCCTCCTGATCTGTTTCCACCTCCAGATCGGAGGTAGGATAGGCCACGCACAGCAGGACAAACCCCTGAGCCTTGAGCTCGGGCCCGATCATGGCGTTAGGCTGGGCCACGGATCCCGACTTCAGTCGCCCTGCACAGGTGGTACAGACACCTGCTTGGCAGGAAGAGGGCAGCTCTAAGCCGTGTTCAAGAGCCGCCTGTAAAACCGTCTGCTCCGCTGCCGCAGGAAAGCGGTAGGTTTGGCCCCGGTGGTGGACAGTTATCTGGTAAACCATGACGGCCCTCAAGAACCCGCCTGCGAAGAGGTGCGAGCCACTGTTAGCGTCTGCGGCTGGCGCATTTTCTTTACCTGAACCTCGATCTTCTGAACCCCTTCCGCCTTCAGGTCGGCGATATAGCTGCCTTTGTGCGCTTCTGCTTCTTCCAGGCTAGTGAAGGGGCCGTAATAGTAGGTGCAGTCGTCGGTGGCAATCTCGATCCAAACCGCTAAGCCGCGCAGCCTATCCAAGAGGCTGATCAACCTCTTCAGAAGACTAGTCAAAGGGTTGCTCACAGGATCGATCCCCCGCTAAGAAGTGCCAGCAAACATTCGGAACTGCCTGCAGTCACTTAGATTCTACTGCGTTTGTTGAGAATTTGTTGAGAAATGTTTCAGTGCGCTTGAGCTGGTGAGGGGAGCGCTGCCGGTGGATCTCGTAGAGGACGATGCCCGCTGCTACCGAAGCATTCAAGCTTTCCGTGCGGCCCGATAAGGGAATCGACAGCAGTTGGTCGCAGTGGCGCTGGGTAAGCAGGCTAATGCCTTCCCCTTCCGATCCAATCACCAAGGCGACGGGTCGGCGAAAGTCGGCGCTATAGACGGGGGCAGCTCCCTGGCTGGTGGTGCCATAGATCCAAAACCCTTGCTCTTTAAGGTACTCTAGAGCGCGATTTAAGTTCACCACCCGCGCCACGGGCAGGGTGGAGAGGGCGCCAGCTGCCACCTTCATCACTGTCGCGGTCACCCCTGCCGCCCGCCGC
This sequence comes from Synechococcus sp. WC10meta, assembly GCF_047461475.1. NCBI lineage: Bacteria > Bacillati > Cyanobacteriota > Cyanophyceae > Synechococcales > Synechococcaceae > Synechococcus > Synechococcus sp. WC10meta. Next base: position 63,744 of record NZ_JANSHF010000003.1, on the reverse strand, counting down.
TGCGGGATCACCATCCCCTGCATGCCAAACGCCTCCACGCTACGGGCAATAGCTCCTAGGTTGTGGGGATCCTGGATCCCGTCCAGCACCACCAGCACCGGCTGGGGGCTAGCCTGGCGGCTGCGTTCCACCAGCTCTTCTAGATCCACGTATCGATAAGGGGTAGCCTGGGCGGCGATCCCCTGATGGTTGGCTCCACCCGTAAGGAGGTTTAGCCGCTGGGGAGAGACCTCATCAATAACCGTGCCGCGCGCTTTGGCCTCCTCCAAGAGCGACAAAAACTGGGGGCTATACCGTAGCCTCGGCACCACCCAAACCCGGTTGAGGGTAGCACCGCTCCGCAGGGCCGCAAGTAAAGTCTGGCGACCGTAGATGATCTCTTGTTCCGCTTCGGGCTTGGGCTCCATGGGTCGCCGCAACTTGCGTAGGCGAGAAGGCTTAGGCATGAGAGGAAGACCTAAATCATCTCAGCCAAAACATCGGTGAGGGCAAGAATGGAGCGCAAGCGGTCGGGATTGGTGAGGTAGAGGTAGCCCAGGATGGTTTCCAGGCCACTGGCATTTTGATAGTCGGCTAGGGGCAGATGCCGAGGTGGGCGACCGCAACCATTGCGGCCCCAGCAGACAATAGCCTGCTCTTCAGGGCTGAGATATGGTAGCAGCGCTAACAGCAGCTTGGCCTGAGCCGAGCCGCACACCCGCCTCACCACCCGCTGATGGTAGCGCTCTAAGCGATCTGGGGGAAACAACTGTTGCCGCCGCACGTGGAGTTCGTAAATGGCATCCCCCAAGTAAGCTAAGGCAGCCGGCGACAGGCGACGGATCTCGGTCGACGGCAATCTTTCGAAACTGGGATCAAGTCCAAGGAGTGGATCGCTCACGGCTGCTGACATGGAAACTGCTCCCGACTGTTTAGCGAAAGGGGGGCTTCACTCTAGTCCTCGTTGGCGACAGCGGTGCGGAGCACCTTATTCGCTACTTTGTGGCATAATCGGCAACCTTGCCAACGAACCTTCTGACTTAACGTGGACTAGCTAGGCTAGTAGGTTGGCAGGTACATCTCTTCTGGTAGGCATTTTGCCTAGGCTCAAGTTAGCTCCGTCTGTAGCTTGTGCGCCCTCTAAGGGCAGGGAGCAGCTACCGTCAGCTTTTTCTTTCAGAGCGGAAACAGGAGATCGCCATTGAGCAAAAGCAGGTAGGCAACGATGGCTCCCCCCACTCCCCCTATTAAAAAGCCGGCAGCCAATTCGCTCCAGGCCTGGGATCCCTGGACTGGCCCGCCATGGCGCGGCGAGGAGACGGTGCCGTAGAGAGAGAGGGCCGCCGTCAGGATCAAAATGAGGCCACAGGCTCCCAAGAAGCCACTCAGCAGGCCAATAGGCTCGTTGCGCAAAGGCCCGAGCTTGGCAAAGGGCCCCACCAGCCAATAGCCGTGGGCCATACCAATTTCCAGACCCCGCCAGATAGGACTGGCTCCCGGTCGGTTGATCGGCAGCCAACTTAGGAAGAGACGAACGGCAGGCGCGTGGTTAATCGGTGTCTGGAGGTTGCCAATTTGCGGATCCCCTTCTGGGGCCGTGATGTATTCCTTGCCAGAGGGAGCAGTGTCGACAGGGGACTCAGGCATGAGGCAATCTTGTGTCCAGGCCAAGAGAAGCAGGGATCCCCGAGGCTCTGTGGGGATCCCTACCCCTTTATTTAGAAGGTCAAAATGTCAGGGAAGAAGCGATTGATCTCAATAAACAGGGCAAGGAAGAAGCTGGAAAACAAAATGAGGGCTACTGGAGCGGTGGTGAGAAATTTGGTGAAGTCAGCCATATCGACCTCTCACAGGGAATGGGTTGACTCAGTTCCTTCCTCAGCGAGGAGAGACAGGGATAGCCTCCTCTGGGGCTTGAATTTCACCGCTGGCAATTTCCTTGAAAGCAGCGGCAGGCCAGGCCAAAGCCGTGAGGAAACAGCGTAGCGCCAAGGGGACGTCGATGATACTTTCTTTCATCTCCGGCTCCTCGCTATCGCGAACGGCAATTAGGTAGGAGCGGCCTGCCCAGCCCAACCAGCCGGCAAGGTAGAGGAAAAGTAAGCCAGGGATGAGAAACTCACCTGCATGGCTCCAGCGGCCATCGGTAACCAAGTGAGGCAAGCCTTCTTCGCCACAGAGCAGCTTGCTGTAGCGCTCAAAACGCTTTTCGGTTTGGACCAACTTTTGCTGGTAAAGGGGAGCCAACTCAGGGCTAGCATTGCGGATTTTCTCTTCAAGGCTGCTCAGGCGCTGATCTCGTAGAGCCTGGAAAGCGGGAACTTCGCTACAAGGCTTCAGGCCAATCAAAGGCTCTGCCTGCACTGCCTGGGTAAAACCAAGCACTAGGCAAAGGGCCAAAAGGAGACTCAAAAGGGTTCGCATGGCAGGATGTGTCCTTGAGCTAGGGACTCAATGGGGAGGAATGCTCAGTGCAGAAACGAGCACTAAACGGTTAGTATCATACTCCTGAGCGCCTTATCCGGAGGGATCTCGGGTTTTAGCTCACACAATTCTTAAGGATCCTGAGGCATTCCCACCCCTTTTTCCCATGGCCTGTGTCCTTGCCATTGAAACCAGTTGCGACGAAACGGCTGTGGCGGTGGTGGAGGCGGAGCCAACCTGGCCAACCTTTGCCCCGCGGCAGCTCAGCTCGGTGGTGGCTAGCCAGATCGACCTCCATGCAGCTTACGGAGGCGTAGTGCCGGAGGTGGCCTCCCGCCGCCATGTGGAAACTCTGCCCTTTGTGCTCGAGTCAGCGCTGCAGCAGGCCGGGCTAGGCGTAGCCGAGGTGGATGCCATTGCCGTAACTTGTGCGCCGGGCCTGGTGGGATCCCTGCTGGTGGGGCTGATGGCGGCCAAGACCTTGGCGCTGCTCTACGATAAGCCCTTGATTGGGGTACATCACCTGGAGGGCCATCTCTTCAGCGGCTTTTTGGCCACAGCCGACTTGCAACCTCCCTGCCTGTGCCTTTTGGTTTCGGGAGGCCACACCAGCTTGATCTGGATGAAGGATTACGGGGAGTACCAGACAATGGGCCGCACCCGCGACGACGCTGCCGGCGAAGCCTTTGATAAGGTGGCGCGGCTGTTGGGGCTGGGCTACCCGGGGGGGCCCCAGATCGACCGCTGGGCGCAACAAGGGGATCCCCATCGCTTTCCCCTGCCGGAAGGCAAGCTAGACCACCCCTACGACACCAGCTTCAGTGGCCTGAAGACGGCTGTGCTGCGCCTCGTCCAGCACTTGCAGCAGGAAGGCCAGGAGCTGCCCATTGCCGACATTGCCGCCAGCTTTCAGGCCTGCCTAACGCGCGTCCTCACGGAAAAAGCAGTGGCCTGCGCCGAAGCTCTTGGCCTCTCAACCCTGCTGCTGACTGGCGGGGTGGCTGCCAACCGGGAGCTGCGCGCTCGCCTTCTGGAAGCGGGTCAGCAAAAGGGCCTGCGGGTGGTGATCCCGCCTGTTGCCCTCTGTACCGACAACGCCGCCATGATTGGGGCAGCCGGCCTCTGTCACTGGCTGCGCGGGGAGGTCTCCCCCTTGGATTTGGGCGTGGCTTCGCGCATGGCGCTGGAGGAGATCCCTGCTCTCTACACGGCTGGGCGCAAAGATTACCGCGAGCTGCCAACAGGTTCTGCCGTCGCTCTCTGACGCTGTCTCACCTCGAGGTAGATGAGCAAGGCGTTGATGTCGGCAGGGTTGACGCCGCCAATGCGAGCGGCCTGGCCTACGGTCAGAGGCCGGACTGCTGCCAGTTTCTCCCGCGACTCTTTGGAGAGGGTGGGAATGGAGTGGTAGTCCAGATCGGGAGGCAGAGGGCGGTGGTACTGCTTGCTCACCTGCTCGATCTGGGCTTGTTGCCGCTGGATGTAGCCGCTGTATTTGACGGCAATTTCCGCTGCCTCCTGCTCAAAGGGATCCAGCTCCTCATTTCCCAACCCCAGCTCCAGCAGGTTGGCGTAGTGGATCTGGTTGCGGCGCAGGAGCTCAGCTAAGGTGGCGGATCCTTTGATCCCCTGGCCAGTCAGTTGGCTGAGGTGGATCCCGGCGGGGTCGTGGGCCTTAACCCGCTGGGTTTCCAGGCGCTCAATCTCGGCGGCAATACGAGCCTGCTTGGCCTGGAAGAGAGCCCAGCGGCGGTCGTCGATGAGGCCCAACTCTCGCCCTAAAGGAGTGAGGCGCTGGTCAGCGTTGTCGGCGCGCAGGATAAGGCGGTATTCGGAGCGGCTGGTGAGCATGCGGTAGGGCTCCCGCAGCTCTTTGGTGCAGAGGTCGTCGATAAGGGTGCCAATGTAGCTGGACTCGCGCGGCAGCGTGACTAAGGGTTTGCCTTGCACCAACCGGGCGGCGTTGATCCCGGCAATGAGCCCCTGGGCTGCTGCTTCTTCGTAGCCGGTGGTGCCGTTGATCTGGCCGGCGCAGAAGAGCCCCTGCACCTTCTTGGTCATCAGGGTGGGATAGAGCTGGGTGGCCGGCAGATAGTCGTATTCCACCGCGTAGGCAGGCCGCAGCATCACGCACCGCTCTAGGCCGGGCAAGGAGCGCAACATTTGGATCTGGATCTTCTCGGGCATCCCCGTCGAGAACCCTTGGATGTAGAGCTCCGGCAGATCCCGCCCCTCGGGTTCGATAAAGACAGGGTGTCTCTCCTTGTCGGCAAAGCGCACGATCTTGTCTTCAATGCTGGGGCAGTAGCGCGGCCCTTTGGCCTCCACCCAACCGCCGTAGACAGGAGTCTCGTGGAGGTTTTCCCGGATGATGCGGTGCGTCTCCGGCGTGGTGTAGGTGAGGTAGCAGTCCATCTGCTCCCGCGGCACCCACACCTCTGGGTCAAAGCTAAACCAGCGTAGGTCTGGATCCCCTGGCTGCCGCTCCATCACGGAGAAATCAACGCTGCGGCGATCCACGCGGGCAGGGGTGCCCGTCTTCAGCCGGCCTACCTCAAAGCCCAGTTGGCGCAGGGTGTCAGTCAGGCCTTCGACGGCAAATTCCCCCGCACGTCCAGCAGGTTGCCAGTGGCGGCCAATCCAGATGCGCCCTCCCAGAAAGGTGCCCGTGGTCAGGATCACCGCCCGACAGCCGAAGACGCTGCCGAAATGGGTAACCACGCCCACCACTTCCTCGTTGAGCCCCAGCACCAGGTCGGTGACGGTGCCCTCTCGAAGAGTCAGGTTGGGCTGGTTTTCTACCACCGAGCGCATCACCCGCGCGTACTCCCGCTTGTCGGTTTGCGCCCGCAAGGCCCATACTGCTGGGCCCCGCGAGCGATTGAGCACCCGCTTTTGCAAATAGGTGCGGTCGGTAACTTTGCCCATCTCACCGCCGAGGGCGTCAATCTCATGCACCAGTTGCGACTTGGCCGGGCCACCCACGGCGGGGTTACAAGGCTGCCAGGCAATCTTGTCCAAGTTCAACGTCAGCATCAAGGTCCTACAGCCCAGTCGCGCTGACGCTAGGGCCGCTTCACAGCCGGCGTGCCCCCCACCCACGACGATCACGTCGTAGTGGTCAAGAAAGTCCACGTTGTCCCGTCCGACTTTGAGCATACGCTGGCTTCTGCTGGTGAGTACCGGGATCCCAAAGGGCATCAGATTGTTTCAGCTTGTTTTTCCAGTTTAGCGAGAGGGGCAACGCCTGAGATTGTGGGGGCCCTTGACCCCAGCAGCGCCAGCCAGTCCCTTGCTCGTCACTTGACACTCCAGGGTAGGAACCTTCCTGCCTCTTGGCCAGAGCCAAATCCAGACTATTTTAGTCGGGTTTGGTTGACGGGCTAGATCGCGGGTGATAGGATTGACCTCGGGCTGGGTAAGCCAGATCCATTTCTCCCGCTGAAGGCTTCCTATGACGCCAACCCTTTCCCAACGCCTGCTCGGCTCTGCCGACTTGCCCTCCAGCTCTGCCTTGCGCAACCCGCAGGTGGGCTTTAGCCGTTTGCGCTGCCGAGAATGTGGGGCCGAGTACGAGCCGGTTGCCAAGCACGTGTGCGACCTGTGTTTTGGCCCCCTGGAAGTGGTCTACGACTACGACTGGCTCAAGAGCGTCGTTAGCCGGCAGAGCATCCAAGCTGGGCCGCTGTCTATCTGGCGCTATCGGCCTTTCCTGCCGGTGGTTTCGGAGCGCCCTATCGATGTCGGCACCGGCATGACTCCCCTAGTGAAAGCGGAGCGGCTGGGGCGGCGACTGGGGTTAAAAAACCTCTACCTCAAGAACGATGCCGTCAACATGCCCACCCTCAGCTTCAAGGATCGGGTGGTGTCGGTAGCCCTGACCCGCGCCAAGGAGCTGGGCTTTACCACGGTCTCTTGCGCCAGCACGGGCAATTTGGCCAACTCCACGGCTGCTATTGCCGCCCATGCCGGCCTGGAGTGCACCATCTTCATCCCGGCGGATCTGGAGGCAGGCAAGGTACTGGGATCCCTCATCTACAGGCCCACCGTCATGGCTGTGGAGGGCAACTACGACCAGGTGAACCGCCTCTGCGCCGAGGTGGCGGATCGCTACGGCTGGGGCTTCGTCAACATTAACCTGCGCCCCTACTACGCAGAAGGCTCGAAAACCTTGGCCTACGAGGTGGCGGAGCAACTGGGCTGGCAACTGCCGGATCAGGTGGTGATCCCGCTGGCGTCGGGATCCCTGTACACTAAGGTTTACAAAGGTTTTCAGGAGTTCGTGAAGGTGGGCCTGGTGGCAGAAAAGCCGGTTATTTTCCACGGCGCCCAGGCCCGGGGCTGTGCGCCCATCGCCCAGGCCTTCCGCGAGGGGCGGGATTTTGTTACTCCCGTTAAGCCGAACACCATCGCCAAATCCATTGCCATCGGCAACCCTGCTGATGGCATCTATGCCCTGGAGATTGCCCGCAAGACCGGCGGCCAGATCGAGACGGCCACGGATCCCGAGATCATTGCCGGCATCAAGCTCCTAGCCGAGACTGAGGGCATCTTCACCGAGACGGCTGGCGGCACCACCGTTGCCGTGCTCAAACGCCTGGCCGAAGCCGGCCAGCTCGATCCCGAGGCGATTACGGTAGCCTATATTACCGGCAATGGCTTGAAAACCCAGGAGGCGGTGCAGGCGCATGTGGGCCACCCGCTGGTAATTTCGCCCAAGCTGGAGAGCTTTGAACAGGCGCTGGAGCGGGCCCGCACCCTGGAGCGGCTGGACTGGCAGGAGGCCTCGGTTTGAAGAGGGGGGATCCCCCAAGAACTTTCCTGGTACAGACCCGCCTTCGGGTCAAGGGGGTCAACGTGAACAATTCACGGCATTGACAGGGTGCTGCTACCTTGGTCTTCTAATGTTGGTCGATGGACGAAGCACTGGGCTTATGGCAGTCAAGGTGTTAATTCCCACCACGCTGCGGGCGCTCACCCGGAACCAGGAGGTGGTGAGTTGCGAGGGATCCACCATCCGTGAACTGCTGGAGGCTCTGGAGCAAAGCTATCCAGGCATCAAGGCGCGGCTGTGCGATGAGAGGGGAGAATTGCGCCGCTTTGTCAATCTTTACGTTAACAGCGAAGACATTCGCTTCCTGAAGGGATCCGACACCCCTCTGCAGGATGGAGATGAGGTGAGCATTGTCCCTGCTGTGGCAGGGGGCTGAGGGCTAGTGAGCCTACGGTGGACGCTAGGGACTGGCTGAGCCAGCCGGCGCCGATGGTGGCGCCTGCTCTGCTGGGCATGGTGCTGGTGCGGCAATTTGCCGATGGGCTGCAGGTGCGGGCCCAGATTGTGGAAACAGAAGCCTACACAGCTGGGGATCCGGCCTGCCACGCCTATCGCCGTAAGACCCGCCGCAACCAGGTGATGTTTGGGCCGCCAGGGCATCTCTACGTCTATCGCATCTACGGCCTCTACCACTGTCTGAACATCGTCACCGACGCGGAGGGGATCGCGTCAGCCGTTCTAATCCGCGCAGCCCAGTTGGATTGCCTGCCGGAGTGGATCCCGGCCAATAAGCGCATGAAACCGGCGCGGGTGGCGGCGGGGCCAGGCCTGCTCTGTCAGGCGTTGCGCATTGACGGATCCCACAACGGCTGGCGGCTGGAGCCGGTGGCAGTCGGCCAGGAAGGCATTTGGCTGGAGGGATCCCCTGCCTGGGAGGCACAGTTCCCCATTGTCCAGACCACCCGCATCGGCATTACCCGTGGGGTGGAGCTCCCGTGGCGCTGGTACATTAAGGGGCATCCGGCGGTATCTTGCTACTAGGAAGGCAAGATGAACCCAAGCCCTTCGCCGGTGGGGGAGCTTGTTGCTTCTGGCTGCTCTGCCGCTTGGGGCAGCCCCACCTCTTTGGCAGCAGAAACCTGGATTGCGCTAGGGGTGCCGGTAGTCCTCAGCTCTGCCTGGGGCGGAGGCAAGCTGGAGGGGTGTCGATCCCCAGAAGCGACGGCAGCGAAAGCTTCTGCTCGGGATCCCGTCTCTGACCGTTGGGCGAACAAAAACAGACCTGGCTTAGGAAGCATCAGATTGCAGCTGGCTTTTCGAAAGGGATTTGCGTAAGGATAGAGGGAGTGAGGGGTGCAACTCACCCTTGGGTGAGACAGGTTAAGCATGAATAGAGTTAGGGTTAAAGGCCCAGGACGGTGGTTCGGGGGCTTCTCCTTGCCCAATAGACGCTGGGGCGTGGCTGTCGGAAGGAAGGCAGCGGGGCAATTTCTGCCGGCTTTTAGGTAGTCGGTGTCAACATGAGGGGTTTGGGTTGCTGCCACTTCCCAGTTTGTGGAAGAGGATGAGCTGCACGATGCAACGACGGGTTTCCCCTGCGCTGCTCTCCCTGCCTGCACTCAGTGCCCTGGTGCTGGCCCTCTCAGCCTGCGGCAAGCTCTCTTCCTCGAATGTCTCTCCCAGCCTTGTTCCCCCTTCTACCCTGCAGCCAGTTTTCACGCCAACTCCCCTTGGTCTTTCCACCTTTGCCCTCACGCTCGAACAGGCCCGCCAATCGGGTTTGGCGGTGCCCAGCAACCGCATCGTTTTGCTGCTCCAAGAACAGGGATCCGATCTGGTGGCCCAGCTGCCGGCTTCTGAGGTGGAGCGCTGGCTGGCCCGCACCCCTACCTGGCCGGGGGTGGAAGGGATCGACCTGAGCATTAACCTGGGCAGCTATCGCCAGACTGCCAACGCGCCCCTACGCCCGGGGCAACCAGCCACCTTCACCTTTACCGACCCGCCCGCTGGCGAAGCCGAGCTTAGGGCTGTCGCCTACCGGGGATCCACCACCTTGGCACAAGGAAAGGGATCCCTGACTCTTTCTGCCCGCTCTGGAAGCGCTGACAGCAGCAGTCGCCGCCTGAGCCTGCTGGTGCTCTCCGAGGTGGAAGTGCCGCTGCTGCACGCAGGGGCAGGGGTGCCGGCGCCTGGCCAGCCGTTGTTGCTGTCGGGGGAAAATCTGGAGCGGGTGGAAAGCGTTCTTTTTGCCTCAGCCGCCAATCCGGAGCGCATCCTGAGGGGGGAAATTCGCTCGCGCAGCCGCAACAGTCTGACGGTGATGCCGCCAGCCTCTCTTTCCGGCACGGTCTGGGTGGCGGTGGCCGACGCTGAAGGACAAGGACTGGGAACCTGGATTTACGAGTGGCCCACTCCCACCCCCACTCCTACAGCGGCCTCGGGCTGGCGAGTGGAGACCCTCCTCGATGGCCGCACCGCTGCGGCAGCCAAGCCGGAGGGCAGCAGCTCCGATAACGAGGGGGAGGCCGGGATCTCCCTGCAGCAGATCGGCGGCATTGCCGCAGACCCCGAGGGGTTCTTTTACTTAGCCGACCCGGCCCAGCACCGCATTTTCCGGCTTTCCCCCGAAGGGGAACTGGAGGTGTGGGCGGGCAGCGGCAAGGCCGGCCACCGGGATGGGGTGGCGGAGCAGGCCCAGTTTCACTCCCCCCAAGGGCTACTTTGGGATCCCAAGGGGGGGTTGTGGGTGGCCGACAGCGGCAACCATTGCCTGCGCTACATCAGCCGACAGCGGCGGGTGAGCACCTTTGCCGGCACCTGTTCAGCCGGCCACCGAGATGGAGAGCGCGACGAGGCGCAGTTTCGCGAACCCTTTGGCCTGGCCCTGGGTCTGGACGGCAGCCTTTACGTGGCCGATCGCGCCAACCGCCGCATCCGCCGCATCACTCCCACGGGCAAGGTGACGACGGCCGCTGGCACCGGCCAGCCGGGATCCGCGGATGGGCCGGCAGACCAAGCCCAGCTTCTGGAGCCGACAGCTCTGGCAGTGGACAAGGCGGGTAACCTCTGGATTGCCGATAGGCATCGCCTGCGCCGGCTCTCTGCCGACGGACACCTGACCACCCTCTCCCAGGCGGAAGCAGGCTACCGCGATGGCCCTCTGGCGGAGGCCCGTTTTCAAACCCTTGCAGGGCTGGCCTTCGACAGTGCGGGGGTCCTCTGGCTGGCCGACCAAGACAACCGCCGCATTCGCCGTCTTCAGCCCAGCGGGCAGGTCTCTACCCTGGCCGGGGGGGATGAGCCTGGCTGGCAGGATGGCCCGGTGGTCTCAGCTCGCTTCCAGCGGCCTGGCTCTCTGCTTGCCTTGCCGGACGGCAGCTTGGTGGTGGCGGATGCTGGCCTGCCTGGCTTGCGGCGTCTTAGCCGCGTCGTCCCCTAGCCCGCCACTCCCGTTTCGAGGGGATCCTCCTAGCCGCCACGGTGGCGGGCCAGGGCCGCTTCGTAAGCCCGCCGACTGGCCTGCAGGGACTTTTCCAAATCCACCACGGGGCGGGGATAGTCTACCCCCAGCCGCACGCCAAACTGCTTTTGCTCAGCAGCGCTGAGGCGGTAGGGCTCGTGGATCTTGTCCCCCGGGATCCCGGCCAGCTCCGGCAGCCAGTGGCGTAGGTAGTGGCCCTGGGGATCGTAGTCGCGGGATTGCTTGGGAATGTGGAAGTAGCGAAAGCCGCGGGCATCGTTGCCCACGCCGGCGGTGTAGTTCCAGTTGCCGTAGTTGCTAGCCACGTCGTAGTCAATCAGCAGCGATTCAAACCATTCCGCCCCCAAGCGCCAGTCGATCCCCAGGTTCTTGGTGAGAAAGCTGGCCACATTCTGCCGCCCGCGGTTGGACATAAAGCCGGTGGCGGCCAGCTCCCGCATGTTGGCATCCACCAGAGGGTAGCCGGTCTCGCCGCGGCACCAAGCCTGAAAGCGGTCCCAGTCCTGCTGCCAGGGGATGGGGATCCCTTGGATCCCCGAGGGACGAAACAGCTTGGCGCCATGCTTGGCCAGGATGAAGCGAAAGTAATCCCGCCACAGCAGCTCGAAGACCAGCCAGTAGGTGGATTCGTTGCGCACCCGCTCCTCCTCGTAGCGCTTGACTTCGGCATACACCGTGCGAGGAGAAAGGCAACCCAACGCCAACCAGGCAGAAAGACGCGAGCTGTCGTTGGGATCCAGCATGCCGTTGCGGGTTTCTTTGTAGACGCGCAGCCGATCCAGATCCCAGATGTAGATCTGCAGGCGCGCCTGGGCAGCGGTGCTGCCGCCGGTATAGACAAAGCGGGCGCGGGGATCCGGCGGCGGCAAGCTCAACCCCAGCTCCGCCAGAGTGGGCAGAGGGCCAGGGTCCAGCCCTGGCGGCAGGGGCGGCAGGGAGGGGATGGGCAGGGGAGCGCGAACGGCGGCCTTGGCTTCCACCTGCTGGCGGAAGCGGGTGAACACCTCCGGCAGGTCTGCCAGGGCAAAGGGGAGGTCAGCAGGATGGTAGAGGGTGTGGCCCCACTCCAGGTGCAGCGGGATCCCTAAGGGCTGAAGCGCTTGCTGCAGGGCCCTGGCAACCGCCTCCTCCTCCGTGCCCACCTCTTCGTGGGCATAGACAGCCTTCACCCCCCACTCCCGCGCCAGGGCCGGGATCACCTGCTCCGGCTGGCCTTGGCGGATGACCAGATCAGAGCCGCGGGCCCGAAGCTGCTGCCGCAGGTCAGCCAGGCTTTCCAGCAGGAACTGGGCGCGGAAAGGACCGGTCTTAGGAAAGCCAAAGGCCGTCCGGCCAAAGTGGCGCGGATCCAGGCAGTAGAGGGGAATGAGGAAGGATCCCTGCTGGCAAGCGCGCGTCAGCGGCTGGTGATCCAGCAGGCGCAAATCGGTGCGAAACCAAACCAGAACGGCCATTCTAGACGGATGCCGGCGCTTCCAGATCCCCTCGGCGTTTTCTCCTAGGGCGTCCCAGCTCCGGGCTGGGGACAAAATAGGGCACTTGGGCAGCCGGGATGTGGACAGGAGCCTTAGTGCGGGGGTGATAGGTTTGCCGGGCCGGACGGGGCCGCAGCAAGAAGGTGCCAAAGCGCGCCAGCCGCACGGATCCTCCTTCCGCCAGACATTGGCTGATGCTGTCTAGCATTGCCTCTAGGGCAGCGGCAGCCATTTTGACGGTCAGGCCATCCACTTGCGCAGCCATCTGGCGGGCCAACAAACGGCGATTTAAATGGGGAGAAGCCACAGCTACCTAATCCCAACAACGGCAAGATAAACCAACACGCGCTTCTCTAGCAACAGCGCCAAAGCTGGCTACCCAGCCAAACACCCGCTTAGGGAAACTTGCTAGGCCACCTCCAGCGCTTCAGCGAGCCTTCTCCTGCGTCGGGTTAGAATCGACCTCCTCCACCTCACTTTCGAAAAACCAGTGCCGCGAGCGGTCAGGAAACTCCAGGATATAGCCAATGCCGCTGCCATCGACCACCCGCCGCGCCAGGACCACGCCCTCCTTGCCCACCAAGGCGCTCACCTCTTCCTGCCCGCGATCGCGAATGGAGCGCACCCTAACTTTATCGCCAACTTTGATCGCCATAACACCAGAGGTAACCGCGAAGAGCTTCACCACTCAAGATGGTACGGCAAAAGTAGCTATCCCTTTCCCCAAACTGGCCTGCGCCGGCCGACGCAGACGGCCATTGCTAAGATCGACAAGAGCGTTGTGCGCCGGGAAGACCGCCCCTGTGATTGCCCTGTCCCTAAAACCCGCCCATTGCTCCTGGAGCGTTATCAGCTTTCCCTCCACCCTCTACACTCAGCCGATTCTGGATCTGTTGGTTGCCAAAGTTCCTCCTCCCTGGAGGGCAGAGGTACGCCTGGGCCTGCAAGAAGCCCTCATCAACGCTGTCCGCCATGGCAATGGTCTGGATCCCAACAAGAGGGTGATCGTCGAATACACCAGCTCCGAGCGCTTCTACCAGTGGCTAGTGCGGGATCAGGGATCCGGCTTCTGTCCCCAGCAAGAGCTGCAGCGCTGCCGCTGCGGCCTCTTGGAAACAGAGGAATCGGGCCGGGGGGTGCTCCTGCTGACCCAAATCTTTGACTTTGTGGAATGGAACGAGACGGGCAACCAAGTCTATTTGGCCAAGTTCATCTACCCCGGCTGCCGCGATCCCTGGATAGTCTAATACCACTGCCAAAACAGCTTGCCCCTCTGGAGAAGCCAGCGGCCCCGATCGGGGTAGGGAGCTTCAGAGAACTTCAGGGCAGTAGTGGCAAAGGCAAAGCGAGTGGATGACCAGCGGGATCCCGAAAGCTGAGGCAGCCAGGTTTCCAGTAAGCCTAAGGATCCATATCCATAACCCAGGTTGCGGTGAGGCAGGGGAGCCACCAGGCGGCGCCAGGCGCGAGTGGCGCTCAAGGGGGGATCTGCCAGGGCCGCTTCCAGAGCCGCCAAAGACGAAGCCAGATAGGAATAGCCGTCCCGGTCAGCGTGATACACCTGGGCTAGCGGCGGCTTTGGGATCGCGGGCAGGTTCTGAGGCAGCGCCTCTGCTAGGGGCTGGACTACGGGTTTGCTCCAGGCGGTGGCGACGCCGTGTTTTGTTGCCATCGACACCACCTGCCAGCCCTGGGCAATTGCCCGCTCATCCAGCGTCGGTGCCTCCGGCCTCTTGCCAACCCAGAGCCAGGCCGGTTTCCCATCCGCGGGTAGAAGGGCAAGGGCAAACTCTCCCGTTTCCGGCACCAGCCGCTGCCAGTCCAGGTCGACCTGGGCTGGCCCCCACTGACCCGGATCCAGCGGCAATCCCAGAAGGCGGAGGGGCTGCACCTGGCCCAGGCTTTGCCAAAAGACAGCCCAGTTGCGGCCGGACACCAGCGCCAGCGTCTCGTCGGGCAGCTGACCAATAACCTGGGGACGAAAAGCTTCGCTCCTAGGCAGGGCAAAGTTGGCAGGCGTATGCCAAAGGGCAGCCGTTTCTGCTAGCAAACCCTGAAAGCTCACCCCTAGCCCCAGCCCCACCGCCTGTAAGGTCAACCCTTCGGCGGAGGCCGGCTGCGGATTTTGCCAGAAGGCCCAACCTACCTGCGCCGGTGGCAGCGCCTGGATGACCTGCCGAAACTGCGGCTCGGCCATGAGCGACAACTGCGGCACCTGCCAGGCATCGATAGCGGCGCGAAGGGCTGCTGCCTTCTCCGCCAACAGCACGTAGCGCTCCCCGAAAAGGGCTGCCGCAAACCCCGGCAACCCTGGCAGCGGACTGGAAACTACCTGGATGCCCTTGTAGGTGTCCACCTGGACCGGCAGACCGGCCAAACTCTGCCGCTCCCACAACAGGTTGAGCTCAAACTGCGCCAGCGCCGGCTTGCGGATTTCCAGGGCAACCAAGGTGCCCCACTCCGGCAAGCTGGCCAAGAGGGTGCTTTTTCCCAGCCAGGGCTGCACCTCCCGCTCGAAATTCAGGGATCCCCCCGCCAAGAGGGATCCCAGCCATCCTGGACCTTCGCTGGAGAAAAATTTGCGCCACTGCTGGCGGGTAGCGCGTCGCTGGGAGGCGGGGGTTGCCGCTTGCCAAAACGCCTGCAGATTTTCCAGGGGAACAGCTAGCAGCAGCAGCGCCTGGGTGGAGCGGGGGGCCAGGCCCACAATCGGCGGCAGCTCATGGCGAACCAGCAACAAGGCCAGCGGACTTTGGGTGAGCAGCCAAGCGATTACCCACACGCTCATGGCCGCCAGCAGGCCCAGACCAATTAGGATGCCGCGCCGGAGTTGCCCTTGTCCCATACCTCCATCCCCAGTCTGGAATAGACGCTGTCTTGCCGCAAAGCTGGCAGTTAGCACCGCGTAACCATCTTACCTGGGAGGGGAAGTTGGCTCCCCTTGCTTGCCGTTAACCGCCACCTATAAAGAGTTTCCTGGAACAGCGGTGCGCTGACCCATGCTGAGGGGGGCGTGTTGGGCGGGCGCTTTTCCTTGAGGCTGGGGCAAGGCTAAGATAGCGGGAAAGGTTGTGTTACCAGCCGGCTCATGCCCCTTGCCTCTGAGACTGACTCCTCGCAGCAAGCTGCGCCAGCGCAAGCGCCCACGCGGCTGCCCAATCCAGAGTTTCCCTACGAGGTCGAGATGACCTTGATGGAGCACCTGGAGGAGCTGCGCCGCCGCCTCTTGGCCAGCCTCATTGCTGTGGGCCTGTGCATCGTCGCCTGTTTTCTGGGGGTAAACCGCCTTGTTGCTTTTCTGGAGGTGCCAGCCCAGGGGGTAACCTTCCTGCAACTGGCGCCGGGCGAGTACTTCTTCGTCTCCCTCAAGGTAGCGGCCTATGCCGGCTTGCTCTTGGCCACGCCCTTTTTGCTCTACCAAATCGTCCGCTTTGTGTTGCCAGGGCTAAGCGTCAAGGAGATCAGGCTGCTGGGACCGGCGGTGCTGGGATCCAGCCTCTTGTTTGTGGCGGGCTTAGCCTTTGCCTACTACCTTCTCATTCCGGCAGCGCTGAACTTCTTTATTCGCTATGGGGAAGGGGTAGTGGAGCAGGCATGGTCCATCGATCGCTACTTTGAGTTTGTGCTGCTGTTGATGTTCAGCACTGGCTTGGCCTTTCAGGTGCCAATTCTGCAGGCACTGCTGGGGGCTTTGGGGCTGGTAACTGCCGAGCAGATGCTCAAGGGCTGGCGCTACGTCGTTGTGGCTTCAGTGGTGGCGGGGGCCATTCTTACCCCTTCCACGGATCCCCTTACCCAGAGCCTCCTAGCCGGCGCGATCACGTTCCTGTACGGGTTGGGCGTTTTGCTGGTGAAGCTACTGGGTCGGTGACACGGGCGCTGGCTTGGGCAGCCTGGCTTCCCCGTGCGGGGAAAGCGGTTTGACCTTGGAAAGAAAGATGGACAAGCTCTACCTGCTCACCAAAATCCTTAGCGGTAACAGTCGAGACTGCAGCCCTGGTTAGGGCTGGAATACCAGCCTTTGGCAACAGCCGCACCCTTTGGCCAGCAGAAAGGCTCATTGGGGCAGAGGGAAAGTTTGTCCAATTTGTCTATCCCGGCAGGGGATCCGCCCCGCCCCTACCCTAGCTCAGGCGAGGGGGGTAGCTAGCTATGCGCCCCTAGTAAGGGGTGTGGGCAACAGTTGGCTGCTGTTTTCCATCTTCAGTAGCTGCTGCAGGGCCTTGGCCAGCGGGGACAGGCAGCAAAGCTTCCTACTGCTGCTCGCTGCCGAAGAGGCTGCTGCTGCAGAAGCGGATTTTCTGAACTTTCAAGAACGAGTTCTTGACCTCAGGGCTTCTATGCTTTCTTGGAGTTTTTGCCCCAAAACAAACCCCTATCCTGCTAGAACCTACGATCCTTCCTATCCAGTTGGCAGTTACTGGGACAGCACGATAGCAGACTCCAGTTGGCGACACCCAGCACCTCTGCAAGGGCAGGTGGAGGCTGAGGTAGCCATCATTGGGGGCGGGTTCACAGGGCTTTCGACAGCCCTGCACCTAGTCCGCGATCACGGCATTTCCGCCTGCCTGCTGGAGGCGGGATCCCTGGGCTGGGGAGCCTCGGGGCGTAATGGCGGTTTCTGCGGCGTGGGGGCAAGCTGCCTGACTCACGCCCAGATGGTACGGCGGGTAGGGCTAGCGGAGACGGAGCGCTACTACCGGGATCAATGGCAGGCAGTGGAAACCGTCCAAGAGCTGGCTGCTACCGAGGGCTTTTCCCTGGATGCCCAGGGCCAGGGCTGGTACGCGGTGGCCCATCGCCCCAGTGCTTGGCAGGAGTTGGAGGCGGAATACCAGATCTACACCCAGGTGGCCGGCTACCCCGTTCAGCTCCTTAGCCCCAAAGAGCTGCGGGAGCGGGGCTTCGACAGTCGGGAGAACTACGGCGCTCTCCACATTGGCATTGGTTTTGGCCTCAACCCCCTCAAGCTTACCCAGGGGCTAGCTCAGGCTGCCCGCCGGTGGGGAGCCCAGCTATACAGTGCTAGCCCGGTTATCGCCTGGGAGAAAGTGGGATCCTACCACCTTTGCCATACACCGGGGGGGACGGTGCGGGCGCGCCACCTGGTGATTGCCACCAACGGCTACACGCCAGCCCACCTCTATCCCCAACTGGCGGGATCCCTGCTGCCGGTGCTTTCCAACATCGTGGTGACCCGCCCCCTGACGCCAGCGGAGCAAAAAGCTCAGGGCTGGTGGGATCCGACCCCTGTCTACGACACGCGGCGGCTTCTGTTCTACTACCGTCTCTTGCCCGATGGGCGGCTGCTGTTTGGGGGGCGGGATGGCACCTGCGACGACCCAGCGCAACGGCAGCGCCTGCAAGCTTGGATGGTGCAGCGGCTCTACCGCCTCTTTCCCGCCTGGGAGGGGGTGGAGATTGAGTACGCCTGGAATGGCTTGGTTTGCCTCTCCCGCCAGCTTCACCCTCACATCGGCCCTTCGCCAACGGATCCCAGCCTGTGGTACGGCCTAGCCTACCATGGCAGCGGTGTGGCCACAGGGGTGTGGGCGGGCAAAATCTTGGCTCAGGATATCGCCGGTAATCGACCCCAGATCAGTGCCCTCTTTCGTCAGCCGCCGCGGGTTTTCCCTTTCCCTGGCTTGCGGCTTCACTACCTGCGGTTGGGGTATCTTTGGTGGCAGTTGATAGACGGCTAGCTTCCCCAAGAGTGCGCGAGAAGCCCCTGGGCGCTGCCACCGCCCTGTCGTAATCTAGTCCTAGCCTGGCCCGAGAAAGCCCCCTAGCTTCTCGCCTTTTGGTTCTTATTCCCCTGAGGTGCCTCGTGCTGTCCCCATCTTGGCCTGAACAGGACTCTCTCCCCCTGAAGCCAACAACTAGCCGCCAACAACAGCCCTCCGCCGGGGGGCAGCGGCTGGGGTTTGCTCTGCTGCTTGGCCTGCCTGCTATGTTTTTGCCCTGGCCTGCCTTTGCCCAAATTGCCGGATCCCTGCTCAATCCTCTGGTGGCTGCCTGGATTCGCTCTGAGGTGCAGCAGGTGGACAACTTGCAGGTGCAAATTGCCGGTTCCGACGCCCAGATTCTCAAGGGTCAGATCCCTCAAGCTCAGGTCTCAGGAGACAACCTCATCTACCAAGGCTTCCAGATCAGCCATCTGCGGCTGCGGGGCCAAGATATTCGCCTCAATGTGGGGGAAGCTATTCAAGGGCGCAGCCCCCTGCGGCTGTTGGCCCCTGTGCCAGTGCAGGTAAGCTTGCGCCTCACGGAAGCAGACTTGAATCGCACCCTTCAGGCTCCCCTCATCCAGTCGCAACTGGCCCAAGCGCGGGTGCAACTGCCCTTTGGAGAGCAAACGGTTCCCTTTTTAATCCGCCAGCCCCAGGTTGCCCTAGAGCCAGGGCGGCTACGCATCCGGGCCCAACTGGTTACTCCTGAGGGGGCGGAGGTGCCCGTTACGGTGGTGACTGGGCTGCAGGCTCAGGGCCCTAGCCAGTTGCGGCTGGTTAACCCTGTGTGGATAAGTAAAGGTCAGGAGATCCCTATCCCCGGCCTGGCAGATTTTCCCATCCAGTTGGATCCAGGTGTGCGCATTGATCGCTTGGAGCTGCAGCCCGGCCAGATCCTCTACGAGGGGATGTTGGTTATCTACCCGGAAGCGGCGACCCCAGCCCGGGGGTAGTTGCTGCTGCTGAATTCTCTCCCCCGCAAGCTGCAGGTAGCCAGATACCACTTGACCAAGTTGAGGGCAGCGTTGAAACTACCCTATAACTGAGCTGGCCCCGGCCACGCCTATTGCCCCAATCCCTCCTCTCCAACTTCTCAAGGTGGGGTGACGCCTGTTCTCTGGGCCGGTGAGCCAATGATGGACGTAGGCAACAAGGCACGCCATGACACCCAAGTCGTGGCAAAGGCTACCCCCAGAAGTGCCTTGTTCTCGAAAATAGCGCTGGCTACTGCTCCCCAAAATAGAAGAGTCCTCCCTACCCCTGCCACGAGAGCCGAAAGGGCAAGCAGAGCAAAGGCTCTCAACCAAGCGAGTGGTCTGGGTAGCCAAACAGGCCAGCGCATAGAGACCTCCCAGAGAGTAAGTCACTCAGCTTAATCTTGCCCCAGCTTGTGTTCTCACTCAGCCGAGCTAGGGATCCCTGCCCATTCCGGCTGCCCGGGGCGCCGCCACTGCTCCCACCAAGCCAGCACCGATTCCGATGGACTAGCGTCATGGCTGCCGTTAGCAGGAGGTGGTGGCGGCCAGCTGACAGACGTGGGGATTAGGCAACTGGGGGGGAGAGGTCGCAGGTTGCGGTAGTGGCTGCTGCGGATGGCTAGGATCTCCTGCTGGACAACCTCCAGGGGCTCGCCCAGCTGGAGCAACAGGTGACTGCACAGCCCCAAGCTGGCCTCGAATTCCGGGTGGACGACTTCTCTAGCCCCCAACTGGTAGAGCTGTTCGATGTCCTCTTCGTGAGTGGCCCGCACCACTACCTCCAGGTGGGGCGCCAGTTCTAGCGCTTGTTTGAGGCAGAGGCGGGTGCTTAGGCAATCTGGCAAGGCAATGACCAGGGCGCGAGCTTGGTTCAGGCGAGCTTTCTCCAGCACCAGGGCGCTGGCAGCATTGCCGTAGAGGTAGGGGATCCCCTGCGAGCGCAGCTGTTGGATGACCTGTTCCGAGGAGTCAACTACCAAAAGGGGATGGCGACGGGCCTGCAGAATGCGCACCACATCTTGCCCCACCCGACCGTAGCCGCACACCACCACGTGGCCCTCTTGAGGAGCCCTGGCATCCAGGTCGCGAGGCCGCTCGTCTGCTGCTAGCCAGCGAGACAAGAAGGGGATCCCTTGCAGTTTCCTCAGCAGCCCCGGCGCGCCCTTAAGCAAAAAGGGAGTGACAAGCAAGGTAACAGCAGTGGTGCTGACAATGAGCAAATACAGCTGCCGCGACACCAGTCCCAGGGCCTGCCCCTCGCTGGCCAGGACAAAGGAAAACTCGCCAATCTGAGAAAGGCCCAGCCCTACCAACACCGCCGCCGGGAGGGGGTAGCCAAACAGCCCAGCCAGAGGCGCCACCAGGCAAAACTTGCCCACCATCACTAGCCCCACCAGCCCCAGAATCAGCGTCAGGTGGTCAGCAATGAAGCGGGGATCGATGAGCATGCCAATGGCAGCAAAAAAGAGGGCAGCAAACACATCCCGCAAGGGCTCTACGTAGGCCAGGGTTTGGTCGGCGTATTCCACTTCCGAAATCATCAGCCCCGCAATGAAAGCCCCGATCTCGCTGGAAAGGCCCAGCCGCTCGGTTAGGAGAGCAATCCCCACGCAGAGGCTGATGACCCCCAGTAGGAATACCTCTTTGTTCTCCTGCTGGGCCAATAGCCGCAGCAAGGCGGGCACCAGCCAAATACCCCCCAGCACTGCTCCTACTGCCACCAGGCCAATTTCCGCTACTGACTTAGCCAGGGATCCCGCCAGCTCTGGCAGGGGAGCATCCAAAGCTGGCAACACCGCCAGCATTAGCCCTACCGCCAAATCCTGCACGATCAAGATCCCCAGCATGGCCTGGGCCTGGGGCGTGCCCATCTGGTTGGTCTCGGTGAGGCTTTTGAGCACCACCGCCGTGGAAGACAAGGAGAGCACCGCTCCCAAAAAGATCCCCTGCACCGGCGTCAGCCAGCCACTGGCCATCGCTAGCACCGCTGTGACTGCAATCGTTAGGCCAATCTGCAAAAGGCCGCCTAGAGCAATCCCGCGCACTTGGCGCAGTTCTTTGAGGGAAAACTCCACCCCCAAGGTAAACAGCAAAAAGGTCACGCCAAACTGGGCCAGGGTTTCCACCTGCACCACCTCTTTAATCCACCCCAGCCCTGTCGGCCCCACTAGGATCCCGGCTAGCAAGTAACCCAAAAGCACTGGCTGCCGCAGCAGTGCCGCTAGAAGCCCTCCTGCTGCCGCTGCCGCCAGTACTGTGGCAATGTCCAGAATCAGGCGAAAGTCTTCCTGCACAGGGACACCCACCCCGAAATATGAACTTTTGTAGCCGATCCTAAGGGCTCTTCCACGATACTGCTTCCCTCAGCCGCGTGGACAGATCCCCGCGCACTCCAGTCCAGCAGGGGTAGCCCCGGGGGAGAGCGGCCAAAATTTTTGTTAAAGGTTACCTAGAAAACCTCAAAACCGTAGCTTATAATACGAAATGAAGAAATCGTTCATCCTCTGGCGGGTTCAAGAGCAACCCCACAGCCAGAGGACGGAAGTAGGGAGCTATCCCGAAGGAACGCGCCTCAACCCCTGTAGCTGTTTGCAAAATATCCCAGCTCACCTCTCACCTTGGGAGGTGAAGGGGATACCAACAACTCTCAACTTTGGAGGCGAAGATGATGAAACTCTCTTACCGTGGTGTCGGTTACACCTTCTCACCGGCGACCGTGACCGTTTCCCCTGGCAAGGTGGGGGGCCGTTATCGAGGGCTGGACTGGCGGTTCCGCCACCTAACCAAGCCGCTGGTTTTGTCCACCAACTTGGACTTTCTCTACCGGGGAGTAGCCTATCGTCCCAAAGCTGCTGAGGCAGTGGCTCAAGAGATTCCAGCAGTAGCCTCCGAGGCGGCAGCAACCCCTGGCCGTTCCCACGTTTTGGATGAGCTAGCTCGTCGGCTGATGGCGGGCCACCAACGCGCTATTCGAATTCGGCAGCAGGCGATGCTGGTACGCGGTACAGAGCGGGTTGGCCTGCACACCAATGTGCGCAACTTCTGGAATCGTATCCAAGGGAAAGTGCATCCCACCTTCCGCTTGACTTACGACCGTACGCGAGTTAGCATGAGCTAACCTCCAGGCAAGTGCTTTGGGGGGATCCTCAAAGAGGCCCCTTGCAAGAGGCGCCAGAAGTCTTCCTGCTGCTAGCAGGGGGAAGGGCGCTGTTTTTTGTATCTCTCAGACTCGCGAGGAGGAGCCTAGTAACCTCCGCGGGGTCAAGAAAACTGGCTCTCCAAGGCTATAATGCCCTAGCGAGCTTTTGGGATTCTGTCTGTCTCAACTCGGGCAGCCTCTAGTTATTCATGCGCCCAATGCTTTGGATTTTGGCCCCAGTTTTGCTCCTAGGCGTAGGTCTAGCGGCCTACGTGCTGACTGCTCGCAAGTATCGCTCTCCTGAGTCGGTAGCCCGCGCCTATGACGAGTGGACGCGGGACGGGATCCTGGAGTTTTACTGGGGCGAACACATCCACCTGGGCCACTACGGATCCCCGCCGCGGCGGAAAAACTTCATCCAGGCTAAGCACGACTTTGTCCATGAGATGGTGCGCTGGGGCGGGCTGGATCGGCTGCCGCCGGGGTCAACAGTGCTGGATGTGGGCTGTGGCATTGGCGGCAGCTGCCGCATCTTGGCTCGCGACTATGGCTTTGTGGTAACCGGCATTACCATCAGTCCGCAGCAGGTGAAGCGGGCCCAAGAGCTCACCCCTCCTGATCTGCCTGTGCGATTTCAGGTGGCCGACGCCCTCGACCTCCCCTTTCCCGACGCCAGCTTCGATGTCGTCTGGTCCATTGAGGCCGGCCCCCACATGCCAGACAAGGCCCGCTATGCTAGCGAGATGCTGCGGGTGCTCAAGCCAGGCGGCATTCTAGTGGTGGCGGACTGGAACCAGCGCGACGACCGCCAAAAGCCCCTCAACTTTTGGGAGCGCCTGGTGATGCGGCAGTTGTTGGATCAGTGGGCGCACCCTGCTTTTTCCAGCATCGAAGGCTTTGTGGAAGCGCTGGAAGCCACAGGGCTGGTAGAGGGAGGAGTGGAGACTGCCGACTGGACCCAAGAGACTCTTCCTTCTTGGTTAGATTCCATCTGGCAGGGGGTTGTCCGGCCGGAGGGGTTGCTAAAGTTTGGCTTGGTGGGCCTGATCAAGTCGCTGCGGGAGGTGCCCACTTTCTTACTCATGCACCTGGCCTTCAGTACCGGCCTCTGCCGCTTTGGCATGTTCCGAGCCGTGCGAGCGGCCACGCCAGCTAACTCGAGTTGCGTGGAGGCAGTGGCCTACAGCACCTGACTACCCAAGTGGGAAATGACAGCCCTTGCTTCCCCTTTAGATACCTTGGAAGCCTTCTACGATGTGGTGATTGTCGGCGGAGGCATCACGGGTCTAACCCTAGCCTGTGCCCTCCGAGCCTCCGGCCTGCGTTTAGCCCTCGTTGAGGCCCAGTCGTCTGAGGCTGTTCGGCAACGCCCCCTGGCCTACGCCCTTTCGCCCCTGTCAATCCGCATCTTCCGGTCAATTGGCGTGTGGGAGGCCCTAGCTCCCCACATTACCCCCTTTGCCCAAGTCATTTTGACAGATGCCGACGCTCCCCAGCGGGTGACGTTTAGACCGGAGGATGTGGGGGAAACAGCAGTTTTCTACTGCGGCGAACATGCCTGGCTGCAGCAGGTGCTCCAGGAGCAGGTGGCTGCCGATCCCTGCATTACCTGCTACTACGAAGCCAGGGTGGAGCGAGTTACCTACGGGAAAAGCGCGGCTGAGGTGGAGCTGACAACAGCCCAAGGTCAGCGCCGACTGGCGACCTCGCTGGTAGTAGCCGCCGATGGTCTGCGCTCCCAGGTGCGGCAGTGGGCAGGGATCCCGAGCGACGGCTGGGACTACTGGCAGTCGTGTATCACTGCCCTGGTGGCCCCTGCCCAAGACCACCAAAACATCGCCTACGAACGCTTTTGGCCTGCTGGGCCCTTTGCCATCCTGCCCTTGCCTGGCAATCGCTGCCAGGTAGTTTGGATCTTGCCCCATGAGCAGGCCAAAGCCACGCTGGCTCTTTCTCAGGCTGACTTCTTGGCCGAGATGCAGCGCTACTATGGTTCCCAGGGCGGCTGCCTGACCTTGCTGAACCCGCCTCAGCTCTTCCCCGCTCGTCTGCGCCAGAGCCGCCGCTACTATCAGCACCGCTTGGCCTTGGTGGGAGATGCGGCTCACCACTGCCATCCGGTGGCTGGCCAAGGGCTAAACCTCGGTATCCGCGATGCTGCCGCCCTGGCCCAAGTGTTGCTGGAGGCTCGCAGGCGGCAGGAGGATCTGGGGGATGTTAGAGTCCTGCGGCGCTACGGCCGCCGTCGCCGTTGGGAAAACTGGGTGGTGCTGCTCTTTACCGACCTGCTCACCCGCACCTTCTCCAACTCCTACTGGCCCGTAGTGGTTGGGCGGCGCTGGGTTCTCCAGGGGATGATAGTTTTCCCGCCACTGCGGCGCTTTCTGCTGCGCCTGATGACTGGCCTGTGGGGGAGTCCTCCCTACAACCCCAGCTCCTCCTTGGCTTTTTGAGCTGCCCAAAGCACCTCCGCATCCTCGACCTGCAACCGGTTGGGCTTGGCAATCTCAGCGTAGAACTTTTCGTCGTAGGGGCGGGTTCGCACCACCACCGGCATGGGTACAGCATGGCCAAGGATCAGGGGCTGCTGCTTCGAATCCAGCTTAACTAGCACCGTCTTCAGGTTCTGGTTGCCTGCCACTCGTGGGAGCACGGCCTTGACGACAGGACAAGTGCAGCTTGTAGGTGTCCTGCGGCTCAGGGCGAAAGCGCAGCTGACTAACCTGCTGCAGGGGCAGCCCTGGCTGCATCGGGATGGTGAGGGCAGAGTTGGTGCTGAAGCGCAAGAGCTCCTGCGGTTTAAGCAGCAGCTCGCTGCCCTACCCTACACGTCGAAAACGACCGCTGTCAGCGGCTCCAACTGAACCGTCAGCCGTTGTTCAAATTGCAGCCAAATGCGTCCTGCTGCCCAGGGGCTGGCTGAGAGGAGACCCACTGCAGCAACTCCCTTGGCAGTGACCCAACCTGCGGATCCGTTGCCCTCATGAACCCTCTACGCTGGAGCCCTCAACAATTGCAACTAGGGATCCTCAACAGATGTGAGGATCCCTTCTCTGCCTCAAGGAGGGGGAAGATTTCCCACCCACCGTACCTCCCTGAAACGCTGGCATTACTAGAGAGAACCTCGACAAGGTAGGTGATGGGAAATCAGTCGACGCGCTCCAGCTTGATGTTGTGGTGGCCCAACTTGATCTCAAACTGATCTCCGGGCTTGAGTCCCATTTTCTTTGTATAGGCGGCCCCAATTAGGATGTTGCCGTTCTTATGAACCGAAACCCGGAAGGTAGGAGCGCGACCGCGGGAACCGTTCTCATCACTGGTACCGAGATCTACCCCAATAGCCTTGAGCAAGGCGTTGTTGAACTGCATCAGATTTACTCGCTCCTGCCCGTTCTTGGTATAGGTGACGTAACCGCAAGCGCGAGCTTTCTCCTTGGGATCTGCGTTTCCCATGGAGGTTACCCTGTCGAGGAGCTCTTGGCCAGTGAGTGGCTTCGGCTTTCCGGTCGTAGTCATATCAAGCGCGTTTAAGGACAACAGTTAGTGTAGCCAAAAACAAATAGCGATTGCAATAGAGTTGCCTTCAGCTCTTTCTTATCTTGTTAGACTTGTTAGAAGGGATAAGTTTGGCAACCGAGTAGGATCTAAGGAGGCGGGTGCGCAAAGCCGCAGTAGTGAATTCTGTCTAGGGGACGGAGCCTGTAGAGTTGGGTTGGACTTTTGCAAAGAGGGGTTCTCCGCAGGCAAGCCATAGGCTTGCAAGTGCTGTTCTCAGCTAGGTCTACTGTCGGAGTACTAGCGCCTTTGGGCGAGGGATTTGTGTCGCTGGCAGGAGGCAAAAGTAGGGAAACTGGAAGCAAGGCTGTTTGAGTGTTCACTGATATGGATCTCTTTTGGTCGGGGCGGCGTCTTTTGGTTGGGGTGAGCGGGGGAATTGCAGCCTACAAAACGGCAGCCTTGGTGTCAGCTCTGGCGCAGCAGGGGGCAGAAGTAAGGGTGGTTTTAACCAGAGCCGCCGAGCAGTTTATCTCCCCGCTGACCTTTGCTACCCTGTCCCGTCAGCCAGTTTTTACGGATGCCGAGTTTTGGCAAGCTACGCGGGGGCGACCGCTGCACATCGAGCTGGGGGAATGGGCCGAGGCTCTCCTGATTGCGCCGCTTTCGGCCAACACCTTAGGCAAGCTAGCCCAGGGGCTGGCGGACAATTTGCTCACCAATGTGGTTTTGGCTTCCCGCTGTCCGGTGGCCTTGGCGCCGGCCATGAATACACACATGTGGAAGGCTGAGGCGGTGGCGGAGAATTGGCAGCGACTGCAACGGGATCCCCGCTTTTGGGCCTTGCCTACTGCCAGTGGCCGCCTGGCCTGCGATGCGGTGGGGGAAGGACGGATGCTGGAGCCGGAGGTGTTGCAGGAGTACGTGCGGGCTTTGTTTTGGACAGGGGGGAAAAAAGATTGGCAGGGCAAGCGGGTGTTGGTGACAGGGGGGGGTACACGGGAGCCCATTGACGCCGTGCGTTTCATCGGCAACCCGGCCAGTGGACGGATGGGGGTGGCGCTGGCGGTGGCTGCCGCCTGCCGAGGTGCCAAGGTTACCCTGGTGCACGGGCCACTGGGGATCCCCTTTGATCCAGCACCCTTCGCCATTCGGGCCATCCCTGTGCAGACAGCAGCCCAACTGGAGCAGGTTTTGCAGGCCGAGTTTCCCCAGGCCGATCTCCTGTGGATGGCAGCAGCGGTGGGGGATGTGCGACCTGTGCAGACCTACACGGGCAAGCTGGCTAAGACTGAGCTGCCGTCGCTGCTGGCTTTGGAACCCGTCCCTGATCTAGTGGCAGCTTTGGCCCGCCAGCGACGTCCCGGCCAGCGCCTGATTGGCTTTGCTGCCCAGAGCGGGGATCCTCTTCCCCTAGCCCGCAAGAAGCTCCAGCAAAAAGGGCTAGACGCCATCGTAGCCAACCCCATTGACCAGCCGGAGAGCGGCTTTGGCAGCAGCCACAACCAGGGCTATTGGATCCCGCGTCAGGGAGATCCCGAGCGGCTCCCCCTGGCCCCCAAGGCTACCCTGGCCCATCGGCTGCTGGATCTGGCCCTGCAACTGGACCTAGGCTGAAAGCTACCTCTGGCACTCCTCGTTTTGAGAGGCTGGAGAGAGCTCCTGGCAGGGGAAGCTCAGCAGCCCCTACCCGCGCCTCCCCAGCAACGGCTAGACTGCTTCGGGGGATGTCCAGACGGTGGCTCTTGCTTTGGGCAGTTCTATTCTCCGCAAAGTCTCAAAGCTGCAGCGGCAGCCGCTTTATCTGAAAATGGAACTAGCTATTGGTCTTCATCTTTGGAGCTATGACTCTGGCGGATGCAAATTTCCCGGCTCGTTCTGCAGCAGGTTGGCAGAAAGTCCTAAACGTCTTGCCGTTTCTGCTGCTGGCGGGGGTTCCCCTCTCCTGGATAGGCCACCTTCGGGGTTGGGATCCCAACCTAATCTTCCTCTGCGCCGCTTTGGCAGTGGTGGCTTTGGCCAAGTTTACCGGCCAGGCCACAGAAGAGATTGCTGCCTTGACGGGGCCGATGATTGGGGGGCTGGTCAACGCCACCTTTGGCAATGCCACCGAGCTCATCCTTGGCCTGGTGGCCCTGCGGGCTGGCCTGGTGGAGGTGGTCAAGGCTTCCATCACTGGCGCCATCATCAGCAACCTGCTCCTGGTGGCTGGCTTGGCCATGCTTCTGGGCGGGATCAAGTTTCGCGAGCAGAGCTTTCGGCCTGAGGTAGCGCGCATGAACGCCTCAGTAATGAACCTGGCCGTGGTGGCGCTGATCCTGCCCAGCGTGGTTACCTATGCCGATGCCAATTTGGGCGAGATCTCGATTCAGGAGCTCTCGACGGCAGTGGCTCTGGTGTTGCTAGTCGTCTACGGTCTCACCTTGCTCTTTTCCCTCAAAACCCACAGCTACCTCTACAGCATTCACGAAGCTGAAGCCGCGGAAGAGGAAGCTGCCGCCCGTCTTGCCCCCAATCCGGTTCTCCAGGCAGAGGGATCCATCCCCCAGATCTTGACGGCCTCGTCGGAGCAAAGGCGGCTGTGGCCCTGGGTGCTCGCTCTTTTGGGGCTAACGGTGCTAGTGGCCCTTGAGTCGGAGCTGCTGGTGGATACCCTGGAGACCGCCCTCGAGCAGTTGCAAGTCACGCCCCTGTTTATGGGGGTGATTCTGCTGCCAATCATCGGCAATGCGGCCGAACACGCGACGGCAATCACAGTGGCCTTGAAAAACAAGATGGATCTCTCCTTCTCGGTGGCCCTGGGCTCGACGATGCAGATTGCCCTGTTCGTGGCTCCTCTCTTGGTGCTGGCCGGTAGCCTCCTCGGCCAACCGATGAACTTTAACTTCGGGCCAGTGGAGTTGGTGGCAATTGCTGTCTCCGTGCTGCTGGTTAACTCCGTTACCAGCGACGGGCGTTCCAATTGGTTGGAGGGGCTTTTGCTCTTGGCCACCTATGCCATTCTTGGGATTGCCTTTTTCTTCTTGGAGTAACTGCGCCTGCTGGTAGACAAAAAACCCAGCTTTGTCCCTCAAGAGCGCTCCCTCCCGCTCCAAGGAGGTGGGCCGACTTCTACTCATCGCCAATGATTTCTGGCTGGGTCAGCTCATCCGACATCTCGAGGATGGCGCGGCGAATGGGCTTCATCCAGCCTTCTTCGACATCGTCGGGATCCTCATAGCGGCGACGCTTGGCACGATTAGCTACCTGTACGGTAATGCGATAGCGATTTTTGGAAGCGTTAATCAATGCCTCTACCCGACGCATGAGTTCGTCGTTGTCGATGGCCAAGTGAGGGTTGCGGGACACCATAGTTGGAGTCTTCCTGTTCCTGAGTAAATCGTAGCGTAAGGGGGCCGAGTAGACTGGCATAGAAGTCCCAAGCTTAGAACCCGCGACCTGCTGACTTGCGCACTGCAATGAGGCTACTGCTGGTGCCTAGGGAAATTCCCATCCCCAAAAGCAAAAGCGGTAAGAACCAAGCCTTCAGGGGATCCGAACCTGCCTGGAACACTTTGATCAAGGGCAGGGCAATGAGCTGCTCCAGCGCCTCCTGCAGCAACTGCCGGGATCCCAGAACCAAGCCCCAAGCCCCCAGGGCACTGATCAACCCAAACAGGCAGCCCTGCAAAACAAAGGGCAGGTAGATCCAGGCTGCTGTTGCCCCCACCAGCTGCATCACCTCAATCTCCCGCCGCCGGGCGATGACGACAAGGCGAATGGTAGTGGTGGTTACAGCCACCGCGGCCAGGGTCAGCACCCCAAGGATGCCCAGGGATCCCAGCCGCAGCAGCTCCTGAAGCTGGGCCAGTTCCTCCACAACACGGCTGCCGTAGTATACCTCGTCCACCCCTTCCAGGCGACGGATCTGCTCAGCCACTTGAGCCAGGGTTGCGGCAGAATCCGCCTTGACCCGCAGGGTATCTACGAGGGGGTTTTCTCCCAACTGGGTTTCCAGGGCCGCCTCATCTTGGATCCCCATCTCCAGCAAAAGGTCGCGCCAGGCCTGCTCTTTGGTGATCACTCTCACCGCTTCTACATGAGGCAGTCGGGCAACTTGCGGCTCCAGCTCCACCCCTCGGCGCCCCGGCTCTAGATAAACGGAGATCTCCAGTTGTCCTCCCAGGGAGCGCACCGTCGCCTCCACGCCCCAAGACAGCTCCAAGCCGATCCCGACCAAAAACAGCAACACCAGCAGGGTGCTGATAGCAGCCCAGTTCAGCCAGCCTCCCCGCCGCAACCCCAAAAGAGTCTCCTGCAGGAGATAGCGGATCTTATAGAGAAATGGCATGCTGCCTACCGCCACCTAAACCCAAGTTGGGATTCCAGCCCTCTGGAGCGCCGCCTTGCGTTGGGAATCCCAGCAGATCCTCAGCCCATATCATACAGACGTCCTCCTTCTATGCGCACCACCCGGTGGCCGGCCCGCTCCACAAGATAGGGGTCGTGGCTGGTCATGATGACAGTCACCCCAAAGGAATTGAGCCGCTCCAAAATCTGAAGGACCAACAGCGAGTTTTCCGGATCCAGGTTGCCCGTTGGCTCGTCTGCTAGCAGCAGCACCGGCAGGTTGACAATGGCACGGGCCAGGCTGAGGCGCTGCTGTTCTCCCCCTGAAAGTTCGTGGGGAAAGCGATCCTCCTTGTCAGCCAGCCCCACCATCTTCAGGGTTGGCCCGAGGCGGCGGCGAATTTCTGCTGGGGAGAGCCCTTGGGCGCGCAGGACAAAGGCCACGTTTTCCGCTAGGGTGCGATTGGCCAACAGGCGATAGTCTTGAAAGACCACTCCCAAACGCCGCCGCAACATCGCCAGGGGACGGGAGGAAATCCGGTAGGGCCGCTGCCGACCTTCCGAAGAAAACAGGCACACCCCATCCACCATCACCGTGCCTTTGGTGGCCTGTTCAGCCCCGTAGAGCAGCCGCAGGAGGGTGGATTTGCCCGCTCCCGAGGCCCCCGTTAGGAAGACAAACTCGCCGCGGCGCACCTCCCAGTCTACCTCCCGCAAGATCCACTCGCCGTTGGGAAAGACTTTGCTCACACCCCGCAGCAACACCATGCTCTCGGAGCCGCTTGGCAGGGATCGCGGGCGAGGTTGAAGGCCTAAGTCCGTTAAAGCTGGAAGAGAGAGGCTTGGGCTTGGATTGGCCAAGTAGCAAGAAGCATAGCCAACGGGCTGACCAGCCATATGGAAAAACGCGGCGCACAGATCCCCAGACTTAGCCGTGGCAAGGAGCGCCACCCTCTACAACCCTGGCCTGCAAGCGAGCCACTGCTTCTTTCGGGAGCCGTTTGCCCTGCTTGTGCCAGCGGAGCGGCGTCCTTAGAGCTCCCGGCTTTAGCCGTAGGGTAGTTTACAGCAAAGCACCTACAAGGAGGAAGCCGGGGAGGAGGAGGAAGACCACAGCACTTGCCAGGCAAACCTGGGCAGAGCCAGCATGCGTCGCCAGCGCCAGGGTTCCTGATAGAGACGATACAACCATTCCAGGTGATGGTCGCGCCACCAGCGGGGGGCCCGTCGTTTTTGCCCAGCCCAAATGTCGAAGCTGCCGCCTACTCCCATCCAGATGGCTTGGGGCAAAAGAGCTCGCCAGCGAGCAATCCACAGCTCTTGGCGCGGGGAGCCCAGCCCTACCCACACCAGTTGCGGCTGAAAAGCCTGGAGAGCTGGCAGCAGGTTTTCCTCCTCGGCGGGGGAGAAGTAGCCGTGGTGGCCCCAGATGGCCAAGGAAGAAAAGCGGGCTTGCCAATGCTGAATCGCGGCCCGGTTGACCTCCGGCTTCCCCCCCACCAAAGCCAGGCGCCACCCCCGCGCAGCTGCCGTCGAGATTAGGGCTTCGGCCAGCTCGATCCCTGGCACCCGCTGGACGCGGATCCCCTGCCGCCGCAACGCCCACACTACCCCAATGCCGTCTGGGATCACCAGCTCGGCCTCCTGCAGCACTTGGGCAAAGGCCGGATCCCGCTGCGCCTGCACGATCATCTCCGGGTTGCAGGTAACCACCTGGGCGCCCAGACCCTGGCTGATGCGCGCTTCAATCCAGGCAGCGTAGCTCTGCAGGTGGGCTTCCGGCAGGGTAAGGTGCAGGTTGACGCCCAAGAGGGGGCAGGTGACCAGCGACATGCCACGAGGGGGAAGAGGACTTGCTTCCCAATTCAAATTGTGCCAGCAAAAAAGAGCGCCATCCTAATCCCCATGCTCCCCGAACAGCCTTCTCCAAGCGGTGTTGCTCCTTGCGAGGGGCGCTGGCTCTGGCGGGGCCAGCCCATTCGCTACCAGCAGGCGGGATCTGCTGGTCCAGCGGTGGTGCTCATCCACGGTTTTGGGGCTAGCAGCGACCACTGGCGGAAGAATTTGCCGGAGCTGGGGCGGCACTGCCGCGTGTACGCCCTTGACC
Source organism: Synechococcus sp. WC10meta (assembly GCF_047461475.1). NCBI lineage: Bacteria > Bacillati > Cyanobacteriota > Cyanophyceae > Synechococcales > Synechococcaceae > Synechococcus > Synechococcus sp. WC10meta. Next base: position 31,835 of record NZ_JANSHF010000003.1, on the reverse strand, counting down.
TTCTGGGATTTGGGGGATCCGCCAAGCCCTTGCCCGGATCCCCGCTCCCCTACACCTTCGAAACCTGGGGTGCCCAGGTGGCCGATTTTGGGCGGGAGGTGGTGGGGGAGCCGGCTTATCTGGTGGGCAACTCCATTGGCTGCATTGTGGCCTTGCAGGCGGCTGTTTTGGAGCCAGCCCAGGTCTTGGGAGTGGCGATGTTGGATCCCTCGCTGCGGCTGCTGCACGAGCGCAAGCGACACCAGCTCCCCTGGCTGCGCCGCTGGACTGCTTCTCTGCTGCAGTTCCTGCTGGGGTGGCCCCCCTTCGGGCGGTTTTTCTTTGCCCAGCTAGCTCAGCCCCGAGCCATTCGCCAGATCCTCCTCCAAGCCTATGGGCGCAAGGAGGCAGTTACGGAGGATCTAGTGCAGCTTTTGCTGCAACCGGCTCTCGACCCAGGGGCGGCAGAGGTCTTCTTGGCTTTTGTCCGCTACTCCCAGGGGCCCTTGGCCGAAGATCTCCTGCCGCAGGTCACCTGCCCCGTCCTCATCCTCTGGGGGGAGGCAGATCCCTGGGAGCCCATTGCCCTAGGGCGGGCCCTGGCCGAGTTTCCCTGCGTGGTGGGGTTTATCCCCCTGCCGGGGGTGGGCCACTGCCCCCAAGATGAGGCGCCGGAGCTAGTCAACCCCCTGCTCCTGGCCTGGATCCGGGATCCCCTACGCACGCCCTGGGTGCTCTAGGTGATCCAAGTTGGGCCCACTCAGCCGGAAGGCCTGGCCAAACCCCTGGATGAAGCTGCCCCCAGTGGGGGTGATCTGACAGAAGTGGAAGTCCGCTAGCCCCAGGATTATCTCGGCAATCTCGTACTTGGAGCGGTAGAGGGCCTCGAACCCCTGGACTTGGGCCTCCTCGCGGCTGAGGAACTGGGCTGTTCCACTGACCATTAGCCGCGGCAAGGCGTGGTTGCTGCGCGGATCCCCTGCCGTGGGCGGCTCGTGGATGAGCAGGCCGACCCGCGGATCCTCCCGCAGGGCCTGAGTGTGGGGGGAAAGGTCGCTAATGACGATGGCAAAACGCAGGGGATCCCACTGCACCACAAACGGCACCAGCGACACCGCCGGCGCTCCCCGCTCCAGCACTGCCAGACTGGCTACTGGCTGGGTCTCCAGCAGTGCTCGCAACTTTTCCTGGGCTGACATGGCTGCTCCCATAGCCGCTGCTATTATCCCCAACCTGGCTTGGCTTGAGAAGAGTGGGATGTAGTCTTCGGGTTGCAGGGGAGCGGGAGGGAGCAAAATCCCGCGTCTCAGTCACCGAGCTCGCACCTCTTCACGAAAGCCACAACCCTGCTTACCCAGCTTCCTCAACAAAACTTTACAATTCTCTATAGAGCAGGCTACACTGCTAAAGAAAGGATGAGGAGAACCCTATGAGCAGATATCGCTCCGTGGTTGTCGAAGACGGTGGCCGCCTCAACAACTACGCCATTGAGCCAGAGATGTACGTAGACCCTGTTCCACGGGTGGGCTTTACCGAGTATGCGGAGCGCTTGAACGGGCGCTTGGCGATGATTGGCTTTGTGGCGCTGATTTTGTTTGAAGCGTTGTCCGGCACCACCCTCATCGGCTGGCTACAGGCCTTGGGTCGCTAGGAGAAGGGAAGGCAAGCGGGAGCTTCCGAAGAGCTTCTCTTGCCTTCTTTGTAGCTAGGGACCAGGCATCTCCCAGCGTAGCTCTACATGGGTGTAGCCTTCCGGGGTTTGGGTGCGGTGCCAAGAGCCCTTGGGTAGGTAGCGGGCGATGGTATTCATGGCCTTGCTGCCGTAGCCGCCGCCCGGGGTAGGGGCGTACTCTATGCCGTCGTTGATAATTGACAGACAGCAGAGGCGATCCCTTTGAACCAGCGACACCTTGACGAAGGAAGCGTTGCCCTTGGGAGGCTGGACATGGGCAATGACGTTGCCAATGGCCTCCCGCAAAAAGCGCAAGATGTCCTCCCGCTGGTCAAACCACTCACTGGTATTGGGCTCCGCTAAGGGCTGTAGGTGGCGCTCCACAGGTAAAGTCAGGCTGCCCGTTTGGATAAGCTCGTCCAGGTAGGTGTCGATGCCCCGGTGCAGCCCTTCCCGCAAGCTAGGGGAAATGTGCAGCTTGGTGGCCAGGGTGCGCACGTCGTTGAGCTGGGCGCGAATGCCCCGCCCAATTTGCTCCAGTTGCTCCAGCAGACGATCGTAAATAGCCGGATCGGGAGCCCTGCCCTGCTGCTGTTGCCATTGCAAGCTCTCCAGCTCGTCCATGACCACCTTCAGCTCCTGCAGCTCGCGATCGTGAATGTCGGTGGCTACCCGGTAAAGGAGCTTACGGGCTTGGTCAATGGCTGCCTCCTGCTCAGCCCGGCGCAGGCGCTCCAACTCCTGCTGTTGAGCCAAAAGCCGCTGGTGGTTTTCCAAGATCACCAGGGTCAGCAGCAAGCTCACCCCCGTCAGGCCAACGGCCAAAGCTGGCAAGGTCAGCGGCCAAATCCAACGCCCCAGCAAGAATTGGGCCACAGCCCAGCCCTCGTAAACGGCTAGCCCTAGCAGCGGCAAGAGGAGAGAGCGCGCCTGTTTCCAGCGGTTTTCGCGCGAAGAGGAGCGATAGCGCACCAAGAGCAGGCCCGTTGCCGCGCCTAGGAGGAAGACAACTCCCGCTGCTAGCTCCGCCGGCAGGGATCGGTAGACCTGGCCAGTGAGCAGGCTGGAGAGGATTTGCGCCTGGAGTTCTACTGCCGCAATCTGGGATCCATCCGCTGTCCGCACGGGGAAGGTCTCGGGGTAGCCGCCGACAAAGCCGACCAGAACAATCTTGTCCTGCAGTTGACGAGCTACCTCGGGCTTGAGGGGAGGGATCCCTTCATGAGCGCCGCAAGTCTGGCCGAGGTTGAGCTGGAGGGGCGGACAAACCTGTTCGACAGGGAGGATGGGAATGGAGTGTTGGGCGCCGAGAGGGTTGAATTGCACCGGCCGGAAGCCCCGCTCGCGCAGCCAGCGGCTGGCCCGCTCTGGATCGTACTTGGCAAAAGCCAAGGCCTCCACCGAGGCAAACATCTGCTCCTTTTGGCTGTCGCGGCGCAGGTAGAGCCCTCGCAACTGGGCCTGGCGCAGGATCCCAGCCCCATCCAGGCGGTGTTGCACCACTCCCTGAACATGTTCTGGTGCTACCAAATACTCCAGCCGTAGGGAGGAAAAAGGCAAGAAGTGGTTGTAGATGGTGATCTCAGGGCGGCCAAAGCTCTCACTGCTGCGGGTAGCCAGAACTACGCGATCTGGGTAGCGCTGGACTACCTGACGCAGGGGAGCATCCAGATCCTCGTCACCCAGCGTCTGGGGCACCACAAAGCTACTGGGCAGATTCAGCACCACCACCCTGGCTTCTGCTTCTTCCAGTAAGCGCAGGGTCAGGGCAGCGTAGTTGGAGCGCTCCAGGAGAAAGTCAACATGGGGATGAGGCTTGCTCTCTCCACTTTCCCCCTGTCCTTCGAGGCGGCCATCGATGCCAACGATTGCCACCTCCGGGGAAGGCTGCTGGGGGCCGCGCAGGGCATAGAGCCATTCTTGGGCATCGCTCTCAAGCCGCACCAGCAAGGGGTGCTGAGCGGAAAGGTTCAGCAAGGCAGCCCACCCCAGCCCCCAAGCCAAGGCCCAGCCCACTTCGCCGCGGGAGGCAGCTAGTTGAGCGAGCAAGCCAGAACCTTGGCCCCTACGGGACTGGGGAGAAACCCTAGCCTCAACGGCGGTGGCTGCGCACCCGCGCCGCTTCCTCAGGGCTAATGCCAAGCCGAGTGAGGTTGACCCGGCCCTTGTGATCAATGCTGCGAACCTTGACCACCACTTCGTCCTCCACGGCAACTTCATCTTCTACTCGGGTGACACGGTACTCCGCCAGCTGCGAGATGTGGATCATGCCCTCCTTACCGGGCAGGAACTCCACAAAAGCGCCAATGGGGAGGATGCGGGTCACCCGGCCCAGGTAAACTTGCCCCTCCTCCACTCGCCGCACCAGGTTTTCAATCATCGCCCGCGCCGCTTCGGCCTGGCCGCTGACGGTGGAAGACACTGTGATCGTGCCGTCGTCGCTAATGTCTACCTTGGCTCCTGTGGCTTCAGTAATGCTGCGCACCATCTTGCCGCCAGGGCCGATGATCTTGCCGATGTCTTCTGGATCCACCTTGAAGGTGAGCAGACGGGGAGCTGTTTTGGCCAACTGCGGCCGGGGGGCAGGAATGACCTCCAGCATCTTGTCGAGGATGGAGTCGCGCCCAGCCTTGGCTTGCAGGAGAGCTTTCTCGAGGATGTCAACAGTGATGCCGGTAATTTTCATGTCCATTTGCAAGGCGGTGATCCCTGCCCGCGTGCCGGCCACCTTGAAGTCCATGTCGCCCAAAAAGTCCTCGATCCCTTGGATGTCCGTGAGGATGCGCACCTCATCCCCTTCTTTGATGAGGCCCATGGCCACGCCGCTGACCGGTGCCTTGATCGGCACCCCGGCATCCATCAAAGACAGGGTAGAGCCGCAGACCGAAGCCATCGAGGTGGAGCCATTGGAAGAGAGCACCTCCGAGACCACCCGCACCACGTAGGGAAACTCCTCCTCCTTGGGCAACACGGGCACCAGGGCCCGCTCCGCCAGCGCCCCATGGCCAATCTCCCGCCGCCCTGGCGAACGAGAGGGCCGCACCTCTCCCACGGAAAAGCCAGGGAAGTTGTAGTGGTGCATGTAGCGCTTTTCGTCCACGGGGTGGAGGTCGTCCAACTCCTGGGCATCGCCAGGGGTGCCAAGAGTGGTAATGGAAAGAACCTGAGTGAGGCCGCGGTTGAACAGAGCACTGCCGTGGACTCGCGGGATCAAGCCCACTCGGCAAGAGACTGGCCGCACCTCATCCAGCTTGCGCCCATCTACCCGCACCCCCTCTTCCAGGATCTGTCGGCGCATCAGCTTCTTGAGGAGAGCCTTGAACTGGTTGTCCAACTCCTTGGGGTTTTCCAGCAGGTAAAGCCGCAAGGGATCCCCCTCTGGCCGTTCTTGGATTTGGGCCGCCAGCTTGGCCTTGATGGCCTCCAGTTGCTGCTCGCGGCTGGTCTTGTCCAAAAACTGCTTGAGGACAGCGCGAATCTCCTCCTGGGCCTGTTCTGCTACGAAGGCAACCAGCTCCTCATTGACGGGGGGTGGAGGTAGCTCTACACGAGGGATGTTGAGATCGGCAAAGACTTGCTGTTGAGCTTTGAGGAGCTCCTGAACAGCCTCGAATCCAAACTCGATAGCCTCGACCATGTCCTTTTCCGGCAGCTGCTTGGCGCCTGCCTCGACCATGATCACGCCGTCGGCGCAGCCAGCTACCACCAGATCCAGGTCGCCAGCCTCGATTTCGGCGTAGGTGGGGTTGATGATAAACTCATCCTGGAGTAGGCCCACCCGCACCGCTGCCACCGGGCCGTTGAAGGGAATGCGGGCGCCGTGGAGGGCCAGCGAGGCTCCCAAGATGCACAGCACGTCAGGGGGCACCTTGTCGTCCACAGAGAGGGTAGTGGCTACAATTTGTACGTCATCCCGCAGCCACTCCGGGAACAAGGGCCGCAGGGGTCGGTCGATGAGACGCGAGATCAAAGTAGCCCGCTCCGGGGGCCGACCCTCGCGCCGCAGATAACTCCCTGGGATCCGACCAGCAGCGTAGAGGCGCTCCTCGTAGTCCACCAGCAACGGCAAAAAGTCAGCCCCCTCGCGATTTGCCTGGCGGGTAGCCGTGACCAAGACGGAAGTTTCCCCACAGGTTAACCAGACTCCACAGCCTGCCTGGGGGGCCATCAAGCCAATATTGATGTCAATTTCCCGTCCGTAAAAGGAAATCGACCGAGTATATTCTGCCATGTAACGCTTTGCCTTCCTTTTTTCCTTGCCGCTATCGTAGCACTTTGGCTTGCTGGAGAAGGCAACCCTTGTCCAGCCAGGGGTTGGTCTGCAGCTACTTCTTTTGCATTGGCTAGCTCAGCCTCACCCCCTCCCCTTCTCCCTCGGTCGAGTACCGCCAAAGGCGGTCGGCAATGCCTCCTCCCGAGGCCACCCAACGGGTTTTGCCTTTGCCAGCCGCTGACCTGTCCCCGGTGGCTCTTTACGCCGCTTCTAGGAATGCCAAAATAAAAAGCACTGCCTACTGTCCCCTTCTTCAATCGAACAAGTTATGAACGCTGCCGCATCTTCTCCCTCTTCTTCATTCGATGGCCAAGCTTTGGATCATGTGCTTATTCTCGACACTACTCTGCGCGATGGGGAGCAGTGTCCTGGCGCAACCCTCAACGCTGAGGAGAAACTGGCCATTGCCCGGCAATTGGCTCGGCTAGGGGTCGACATCATTGAGGCGGGGTTTGCCTACGCCAGCCCCGGCGACTTTGAGGCGGTGCAGAAGATAGCGGAACACGTGGGCACCCCCGATGGCCCCGTCATCTGCAGCCTGGCTCGTGCCTGCAAGGCTGATATTGAAGCGGCAGCTGAAGCCCTCAAGCCTGCTGCCAAGCCCCGCATCCATACCTTCATCTCCACCTCTGACATCCACCTCAAATATCAGTTGCGCAAAACCCGCGCTGAGGTGCTGCAGATTGCCGAGGAGATGGTGGCCTATGCCAAATCCTTCGTCGACGATGTGGAGTTCTCCGCCATGGACGCCACCCGCTCCGATCCCGAATTCCTCTACCAGGTTCTTGAAGCAGCCATCCGGGCCGGGGCCAAAACCGTCAACATCCCTGACACGGTCGGCTACAGCATGCCCGAGGAATTCGGCCAACTGATTAAAGGCATCCGTGAGAACGTGCCCAACATCAAGCAGGCCATCATCTCTGTCCACGGCCACGACGACCTGGGAGTCTCAGTAGCTAACTTCCTAGAGGCCATCAAGCAGGGCGCGCGCCAGGTGGAAGTAACCGTTAACGGCATTGGCGAGCGGGCCGGTAACGCGGCGCTGGAAGAATTAGTGATGGCCCTGCATGTGCGCCGCAGCTACTTTAACCCCTACTTTGGCCTGCCAGTGGACTCTGAAAAACCCCTTACTCACATCAAGACTCAGGAGATCTACCGCACCTCTCGCCTTGTCTCCAACCTCACCGGCATGTTGGTGCAGCCCAACAAGGCAATTGTTGGGGCCAACGCCTTTGCCCACGAGTCCGGCATCCATCAAGACGGGATGCTCAAAAACCGCCAGACTTACGAGATCATGGACGCCCAAACCATCGGTCTGCAATCGAGCACCTTGGTGTTGGGCAAACACTCAGGCCGCCACGCCTTCCGTACCCGCCTTAAGGAGCTGGGCTTCGAGTTGTCAGAGCAAGAGCTCAACAAGGCTTTCTTGCGCTTTAAAGAGCTGGCCGACAAGAAGAAAGAGATCACCGATCTCGACCTGGAGGCCATTGTTAACGACGAAACCCGGCCAGTGCCGGATCTCTACCGGCTGGAGCATGTGCAAGTGGTGTGTGGCAATCACGAGACGCCCACAGCTACCGTGCGCCTGATTACCCCTGAAGGCGAGGAAAAGGTGGATGCGGCGGTGGGCACGGGACCGGTAGATGCAGTTTACAAAGCCATCAACCGCATTGTTAACATTCCTAACCAGCTCATTGAATTTTCCGTCCAGTCGGTTACCGCCGGCATTGACGCCATGGGGGAAGTCACCATCCGCCTGCGCCATGAGGATCGCATTTTCTCAGGACATGCTGCCAACACGGACATTATTGTTGCCTCCGCGCAAGCCTATATGAATGCCCTCAATAAGCTCTACGCCGCTCTGCACGCAGCTCGCTCAACGGCTGCCCAGCGGGAGGCTGCCACTCAGAAGGTTTGAGCGCAAGGCTAGGCTTCCCGGCTGCCTCCTCCCCAAGAGGAAGAGGAGTTGGCGGGGGAGCGGCCTAGATCTCTCCGGCAAACACTCGCCCGATGACCTCTTCAAGGGGCGGATCGGTTACCGCCAAGTCCAACACCTCCAGCTCCGCCAGGAGCCTGGCTACCGTCTGGGTGAGGTGTTCCCGCCGTACCCACAGCCGCACCTCGCAGCTGCTGCCGGGATCCCCCTCGCTGCGCAGCTCGCCATAGGACTGCAGTTGCGCCAGGGGACAGGGGTGGGCCAATTCCAGCTTTACCTCTCGGTAGGGGGCAAAGCGCTGCCGCAGCTCTTCCAGGCCGCCATCGTAGATAAGCCGCCCGCCGCTAATCACCAACACCCGCTCACAGAGGGCGGTAATATCGGCCATGTAGTGGCTGGTCAGGAGCACTGTTGCCCCATAGCGGCGGTTGTAGTCGCGCAGAAATTGCCGCACTGCAGCCTGAGCGTTGATATCCAACCCCAAGGTGGGCTCGTCCAAAAACAAAACCTGCGGGCGGTGGAGCAGGGCCGCCAGCAGCTCTGCCTTCATCCGCTCCCCTAGGGAAAGCTTGCGCACCGGCTGCTTTAGCTTGTCCTTCAGGTTGAGCAGCTCCGCCAACTCCTCCACCCGCTCCTGAAACACTTTCTCCGGGATCTCGTAAACAGCGGCGTTAATGCGCAAGGAGTCCATCGCCGGCAGATCCCAGAGGAGCTGCTGCTTTTGCCCCATCACCAGGGTAATCTGCCGCAAAAAAGCTGGCTCGCGCCGGTAGGGCAAATGACCAACCACCTGTACCGTGCCACTGGAGGGGTAGATGAGACCCGTCAGCATTTTAAGGGTGGTGGTCTTGCCAGCCCCGTTCGGCCCTAGAAAGCCTACCACCTCCCCCGCTTGAATTTGAAAGCTCAGGGATTGCACCGCCGGGATGTAGCGATAGGTGCGGCGAAAAAAGTGGTGTAATGTACCCACTACCCCCGGCTCCTTGATGGCTACGGGGTAAACCTTGCTCAGGTTGTTAACAGTAATGACCGGCTCCCGCTCCGTCAACCTCATCCCCACAAAATAGCCAGCCTGGCCTCCCCAACCCCAGAGCCAAGTTCCCTGAAGCTGAGTCTGCCAGATCTGGCAAGGAGGCCACAGCAGATGGGCAGGGGCACTACAGCAGCCCCACGTCTATTCCTGGCTTGCCGGCAACGAGCTCTACTTTCAAGATGCGGCCACCCGACTTCTGAATGCGCTGCTGCTCGCGGAACCAGTTGTCGTAGGGCACCAACTTGGTGAAGTAGGTATTTTGCAGCTCCCGTTGGGTGCGAATTCGGGTTTGGCTAGGCACACAAGCGGTAATCTTAAACATGCGCATGGTAGAGGATCCCCCCTGGCAAGGATTAACTTGACCAGCAACACAGGCGACCCACCTCAGAAAGCTCGCGTACCTTAGTTAGCACACCAGATCCCTGGGGCAAGTCGCCTGTCGTGCTTGTTAGATGAACTTCACGCCAAGGCCACGAGGCTGGCAGTTAGCTGAGGCCAGAGCAGATGTAGTCGAAGTACACACCCATTTCTTTGCCGGCTTCAGGGCCCACCAAAGCAGCGGTTACTTCTTTCATAGCTTGGATGGCCTGAATCGTTGCCCCAATTGGCACCCCCAGCGAGTTGTAGGTTTCTTTGAGGCCGTTGAGCACCCGCTCGTCGAGGATGGAGGGATCCCCCGCCAACATTGCATAGGTGGCGTAACGCAGGTAGTAGTCCATGTCGCGAATGCAAGCAGCATAGCGACGAGTGGTGTACATGTTGCCACCAGGGCGGGTGAGATCGGAGTAGAGCAGGGCCTTGGCAGCAGCCTCCTTAATGATGTTGGAAGCGTTGGCGGCAATAGTGGCAGCCGCTCGCACCCGCAGCTCGCCCGTGGCGAAGAAAGCCCTTAGCTTGTCCATGGCCGAGCTGTCGAGGTACTTGCCTTGGACATCGTAGCTGTTGATAACAGCAGTAATGGCGTCTTGCATGATGAGCTTCCTAAATCAAACAACCTTAAACAGAGGGCAGTCGAAAAAGAGCCTAGCTCATGGCTCCCGCGACAAAGTCGAAGTAGTAGGCCGCTTCAGCCGCGTCCTCGGGAGACAAAAGACCCATGGCTACCTGCTTCATGAGGCGGATGCTCTCCGCCACTGCCGGGAGGGGCGTGCCCAGAGAGTTGTACATCTCCCGCACACCCACCAAGCCGATCTCTTCAATCGGGGTAACGTCGCCGGCAACGATCCCGTAGGTAATCAGGCGCAGGTAGTAGTCCATGTCCCGCAGGCAAGTTGCCGTCATTTCCTCCCCATAGGCGTTGCCCCCTGGAGAGACAATGTCGGGACGCTTCTGGAAGAGCTGATCGGCTGCTTGCTTAACGATGCGCTCGCGCGACTCCGTCAAGACTTGAGCGATGCGCAGCCGCTTCTCCCCCGAGGTAACAAAGGACTTAATCCGATCCAGTTCTCCCGGGCTGAGGTAGCGGGCCTCCGCATCCGCATTCACAATCGACTTCGTGATAACGCTCATGGATATCCATCCTCAAGTCGCTTTTTTAAAAAAGGAGTATGGCAGGCATACCCGCATGCTATTTTCCGATATGCCTGCCGTCTGCCATCTTAGATCTTCACACTTCTTAAAATCTTTCCCAGGAAAGGAGCTCTCCCTTCGCCGCTAGGGCAGATAGGGTTGAAAGTCTTGCGTAACCTTCAAGGTCAGGCTGGCGTTGGCCTCAATCACCGCCACTTCTGGCGCTGTTACATTGCCAATCACCGCCCCTGCGGCTGCTCCGCCCAGCACTTTCTCGGTTGAGATCACCCGGTCGCCCAAAAGGCCCCCCAAGAGAGCCCCTGCGGCTGCCCCAATCAGGGCATCTTGGACAATTGCTTCCGCGGAGGTGTGACGGGGATCCTTGCGCAGCGGGATCACCTGGCTTTGCGCATAGAGGGGGTAGGATCGGCCATTGAAAATCAAAGCTCGCGAGACAAACTGGGCGCCGCCGCTTACTGGCTGGAATTGGCCTTCTAGGAGAGCTCCTGCCGGGACAACCGTGTTGCCGTAGATATCCCGCAGGGGGGTTTCCAGAGTGAGCCTGACGGTGCGAGTTTCGCCAGGGGCCAAGAAAAGGGGCTCAGCAGAGCGGTGCACTGCTTGGATCAAGTCTCCGGAGCGCAACAGCAGCGTGGCTCGCAGTTGAAAGGGCTGGCCAAAGCCGTTTCCGCCTGTCCCTGGATTTACAGGCCGCCATCCCTCGCCACGGGGCGGAGGTGGCAAGGGATCCCTCTGCGCCAGAACCGGCGTAGCCACCGGTAGCCAGAGCATCCCCCCCACTAGAGGGGCCAACAGGCGACGGGCTAGGTTGGTCATGGTCTCAATCCCTGAGCTCCACTTCTACGTTAGCGGCAAGCTGGCCAAAGCCAAGGGCAAGAGCTACTTTGGCATTCCCCCTCCATCAAACCCCGTCCAAAAGTGGGGTGGACTACCCCAAACCAGTAGATTCTGCTGCTCTTTGGCCTTAATAGAAGTGCGGAAAAGCGCTGCCGTCGCCGCTTTGGGAACTCTGCTGTCCGTGCTAGATTAGGCCCTAGGTTTCTCCCTTCAGGTAGGGCTTACACCCTTTTCCTGTGGCCATGAAGCACAGCCCCTCCACACCAGAGCAACTCTCCCCCAGTTCAGGCGCTTCTGCCCAACCGCACTGTTTGTCGCAGGGGGAAAGAGGCTTTCCCTTTTTGCGGCCTTGGGCTGTCTCGGCGCTAAGGGCTCTTCTCTCGTCAGTGCTGCTGGTGCTCTTGGGCATGGGTCTGGGGGCAGCTCTGGTGGGAGGCAAGGGGGTATTGGCTCAGACGACGGCAACTCCGCCCCAGCCGAACCTGAACTTTATTGCCGAGGTGGCCCAGAAGGTGGGGCCGGCAGTAGTGCGCATCGACGCGGAGCGGACAGTGAACGTTCCTGGGGCTTTCCCAGAGGAGTTCTTTAGCGACCCGTTTTTCCGCGAGTTCTTTGGCCAGGTGATCCCTCCCCTGCCGCGACAGCGGCGACAGCAAGGCACCGGCTCCGGCTTTATCATTAGCCCGGACGGCCAGATCATCACCAATGCCCACGTGGTGGAGGGATCTGACAAAGTAACGGTGACGCTGAAAGATAGCCGTAGCTTTGAGGGCAAGGTCATCGGCACGGATCCAGTTACGGACATTGCTGTGGTGAAGATTGACGCCCAAAACTTGCCAACGGTGAAGCTGGGCCGCTCCGAGCTTCTCGAGCCGGGCCAGTGGGCCATTGCCATTGGCAACCCGCTAGGGCTAGACAACACGGTAACCGCTGGGATCATCAGTGCCTTGGGCCGTTCCAGCAGCGAGATCCGCGTGCCCGACAAGCGGGTGTCTTTCATCCAGACCGATGCAGCCATTAACCCCGGCAACTCTGGCGGTCCGCTGCTCAACGCCCAAGGGGAAGTGATTGGGGTCAATACCGCTATCATCCAGGGAGCGCAGGGGCTGGGCTTTGCCATCCCTATTGAGACAGCCCAGCGGGTGGCCAAGCAGTTGATTGCCCGAGGCAGGGTGGATCACCCCTACTTGGGCATCCGCATGCTTACTCTCACTCCTGAGCTGAAGGAACGCCTCAACCAGGATCCCAACAGCCGCATTTTCGTAACGGTGGATCGGGGGGTGCTCATCGGCGAGGTTGTTCAGGGATCCCCAGCCGAGCGGGCCGGCCTGCGCGCTGGGGACATCATTCTCTCCATCAATGGCCGCCCCGTAACCACTGCCGACCAGGTGCAGCAAGAGGTGGAGCGCATGGAGGTAGGCAGCAAGCTGGAGCTGGAGATTGAGCGCGGTGGGCGGCGGCAAAAGATCCAGGCGGTCACCGGATCTTTCCCAACCCCGAAGCGCAGCTAGGCGGAGGCCTAGGCGTACTGCTTGTCAACTTCGGCGGCAGGGGGGCAAATGATGGACATGCAGGTCGGTTTCCTCTGGCGCAAGCGGGTGAGGAATTGGCCAGCCTGCACCGATTTGGAGCTAATGGAAGGCCTCAAAGCGGGGCAGCCTGCTGCTTTAGCGGCCCTTTATGATCGCTACGCCAGCTTGGTCTATGGCCTGGCCCTCCAGATCCTGGGCTGTATGACTGAGGCGGAGGATCTGACTCAGGAGGTGTTTGCCCTTCTCTGGCGGAAGCCCAGCCACGATCCAAGGCAGGGATCCATCAACAGTCTTCTGTGTAGGTTGACTCGGGCGCAGGCCCTTGAGCGTCTGCGCTCTCGAGGCAGCCAGCGCCGCCTCGGGAAACCCTGGCAGCCTCTGCTGATTGCCAGCCATAGATCCCCAGCCCCCTTTGAGCAGCTCTCCGTCGAAGAGCGGCGGCAGCCCGTTCAGGAGGCTCTCAGTCAACTCTCGGAAAGCCAGCGCCAGCTGCTGGAGTTACTCTACTATCGAGGCCTAAGCGCGGCAGACATTGCCCAGGAGCTGGGGATGCCCCTGGCAACCGTCCAAGCCCGCTCTCGCCAAGCCCTCTGCAAGTTGCGGAGATCCCTGCGGCCTCTGCTTGACCAGTAAGGCGGCGGGGCTTTGGGATGGCCATGTCTACATGTTCCTCTGAGCTGGGAGAAGAAATCCTAGCCGATTATCTGCTGGGGATCTTGCCACCCGAGCAGGCAAGGGCCCTAGAGGCGCGCTTGGCTCAAGAGCCCCAGCTAGCGGCAGAATTGCAAGCCCTCCAAGAAGCCCTGCATCTGTTGCCCTATGGGCTGCCGGGGGTGATCCCGTCAGCCAGCGTGCGAAGCCAGGTGATGGCAGAAGCGGGCGCCCCGCCCATCCCCCCCCAGCCAGCCTTGCCCTCTCTAGGGCTGGCTCGCCTCAAAAAGCGCTGGTTGAAGGGCCTAGGGGCAGTGGCCCTGCTGTTGCTGGCTTTCGATAACTGGCGGCTACGGCAGACCTCGCAGCCAGCTCCCCTAGAAGCGGGGCAGGCGCTGGCCCAGTTGCTCCAACAGCCGGGATCTCGCCTAGTTACCTTGCAAGGGGAGGCAGGGTCAGCTAACTTGCTGTTTCGCCCGGGGGAGTGGCAGGCGGTGGTTTTGGCAGCAAGGGCTCTGCCCCCTCTGCCTGAAGGGGAGCGCTACCACCTTTGGCTCAAGCTGGACACTGAGGAGATGCTCTACTGCGGCAGCTTTCAGGTAGATGCCCAGGGCACCGCCATTGTTGCCTTGCGCCTGCCGCAACCCCCCTCCAAGGAGGCGCGCGTCCAAGAAGTGCTGGTTACGGCCGCCCCTGCCCTGCCAGAACTTGGCGGCAAGGTTCTCCTCAGCGCTAGGGTGGTGGAAGACTAGCGAGCCACCAGCAGCACCCCCATCATGCCGCCGGCGAGAGGATAGAACTTGGCAGCAGAAAATCCCACCTGCAAGGCCATTTGCTGCTGTTGTTCTCCGGAGGGGAAGCGATCCAAGCTGGGGTCAATGTAGGCATATTCGGCTGCCAATCCCAAGGCTTTGGCCTGGGCCACAACCCAGCGGCTGAGGTACCAGCGCTGAAAGCTCTCCAGGAAAGGGATCCCCCTGGGGCGATGGAAATCCAAAATGGCAGCGCGGCGGCCAGGTTTGAGCACCCGGCAAATCTCCCGCAGGGCCTGAGGAATGTCGGTTACGTTGCGCAGGCCGTAGCCCATCGTAATGGCGTCAAAGCTGCCATCCGGAAAAGGCAAGGCCAGAGCATCGCCCAAGACCCACTCCAGGGAGTAGTCGGGGAACAATTGCCGGGCCCGGCGCTGGGCAATGGCCAGCATGGCTGGGGAGAAATCCAGTCCCACCACCAGTCCACTTCGTCCCACTCTCCGGGCCAGTTGCAGGGCCAGGTCGCCAGTGCCACAGCAGAGATCCAACACCCGCTCCCCCGCAGCCGCACCCGACCAGCGTACGGCCATGCGCTTCCAAACCTGATGCAGCCCCAGGCTTAGAGTTTGGTTAAGGGCGTCGTAGTGAGGAGCAATGCGGTCAAAGAGCTCCCGGATTTGCTCAGGGCGCTCAAAGGCTGGGCTGGGCACCGGTTCTCAACTCCACGGGCAGAAGAAGGGGCTAGGGTGGCACAGGGATCCCGCTGACCCCAACTTGGTGGCGGCGGCTGGGATAATCCGCTAGGCTCAAAGACAATGAGCGGGAGCCAGCTAGGCTAGAGGCAGGGATGCGGATCGTTCCCTGGAAAACTTGGCTGTTGGGAGGCAGCTCTCCAGGCAGGCCTTCAATGAGAGCGTCGATTGGCCGGCCGTTGTCGTCGGTAACGTTGAGGAAGCTGTAGAGAAAGCGCACCGTTTCCGGTGAATTGTTTTGCAGAGCAACGTTTAAAACCACCTGCCCTCCCTCGCGACGCACGGAGAGCACCTGCATGGCCACCTGCCCGCTGGCAGCCACTTGGAGAGGCGAAGGAGAGGGCGTGGACAGAGGTGGTGGCGAAGGACGCGGCGGCGGAGAGGGGGAAACAGGCTGCGGGGTAGACAAGGGAGAGGGAGCCGAGGCCAACTCGGGAGACAAGCGGCGTGGAGGAGTGGGGGTAGGAGGGGCAATGGCTACGGGTGGGGGTGTGAAAAGCGGAGTAGGAGGGGGAGGCGGGCGAAGAAGGGCTTCCGCTGCTGCAATCACCTCTGCCTCGTTGAGGAGGGGCACAGTGCGGGGATCGCGAATGACCCGCGAGGCAGAAGAAGTGCTGGTTTCGGTAACTGGGGAGGAGACCCCCGAGAGAGCACGTTGGCCGAAGAGGTAACCCACGCAGCCGCTCACCACTGCCGTAAAGAAAAAAGCCACTAGCCAACCCACCTCTCCCAAGAAGCTGGAGGTGAAATCTCGGGCTGGCCTAAGCGATCTCCGCAAAGACTGCTCACTCCTGCTAGGAACCTGTTCTACCTATGATGATATGCAGGCAACAGGCCAGCTACTTCACCGGCTCAGAATCAGGGTGCTCTTGCGCCTGGCAGCCGAGAGAGGCGCTGTCGAGGTTGGGCAGCCGTTCCCCCAACCACCAGCCCGGATCCTCCCAGTTCAGAGATCCCAGCCACTTCCCCGCCCGATCCGCCAAGACCAAGCCCAACAAAACCGGCGCGGTGGTGATCCCCAACGCCAGGCTCAGCCAAAGGGGAGGAAAGGTTGGCGAGGCAGCTGAAGCAGCATTTTGGCCAGGGGAAGATGCTGGCTTGGGATCCGTCATGCCTCTTGTAAAACTGCTCCTAATTGAGCCTTATCCTAGCTCCAAACTCACGGAGCCAGGAGCTTTTGCTTAAACTCAGCTAGTGCCGAAAGAGTTTCTTGGTTCAGGGGGCAACAAAGAAGAGGCGCCGCTTTACGTATGGCTTCAAGAGGCCAGTCCCACCAGCTAAGCTGGCTGAGCTGCTCGATGACCTCAGGTGAGAAGCGATAGCGAACTACTTTGGCTGGCACACCCGCAACAATCGCGTATGGTGGGACATCCCTAGTCACCACTGCACCCATTCCAACAACTGCTCCATTTCCAATTGTCACTCCTGAGCGAATCATGGCACCGTGGCCAATCCAAACGTCATGGCCAACCACAATGTCCCCCCGGGTCAGAGGGTGGCCTTCCAGGGCGCGCAGCTCGCTCCAACACTCAGGTAGATGAGTGAAGGGATAGGTAGTGGCCCAGTCAGTGTGGTGCTCATAGCCTGCAAAAAAATGCACCTCTCGTGCAATCGAGCTACAGCGGCCAATCTTTACCTGCGAAGGCTCTCCCATCCAATGGATAAAGAACTCATATCCATAGCTTAGGGAGCCAATAGTAACCAAGGGAAATGGTGCTAAGCCTCTGTAGGCAAAGTATGTTTTCTCCTCCAGTTGGGGACTATGTTCGATGCGGATGGGCATAGAACCTTAGGTCGCTAGATCGGGGCTTCACCTGCCAGAACGCAAGCCTCAGTAGAATGGGCTCAAAATCCGCCTAGGAGCTTCCAGATCTTAACCTAATTACGAACGAAGCCAGAAGAGGTAGAAGCTGCTAACCGCTAAGCTAACCTAGCGATAAACTTCTTCCTGACTGATGTCTAATGCCGATTGTACTTATCTGCGGCCCTGCCCGCTGCGGCAAAAGTCGGCTGGCGGAGAGCCTAGCTGCCGCTTCCGGCCTGCCGGTCTTCTACCTGGCCACGGGGCCCAAGCCGGATCCTGAGGCTGACCCAGAGTGGGCGGAGCGGGTTCGACAGCATCGGCAGCGGCGTCCTCCCACCTGGCAAACCTGGGAAACGGGGCCTGACCTGGGCGCCGAACTGCAGCAGCTACCTCAGCCCTGCTGTGCCCTAGTGGATTCGCTGGGGGGCTGGGTGGCCCAGAGCTTGGACTGCTCGCCTGGGGAATGGGATCCCTTGGCGCAATCCTTCTTGAGAGCGTTGCAAGGCTGCCGAGGAAAAGTGATCCTGGTTTCCGAAGAAGTAGGCTGGGGAGTGGTGCCTGCCTATCCGTTGGGGCGTCAGTTTCGCGATCGGATGGGGGAGCTCACCCAGAAGCTGGCCCCGCTGGCAGACCAGGTGTTCCTGGTGGCGGCAGGCTTTGTCCTCGACCTAACTCGGCTGGGGATCCCGCTGGCAGGGGTGAATAGCCCAGAGCTGAGATAAGCTGCAAGGGGTTGATGCTATCCACATCCCTGGCCAGGACTTAAGACGTTAAGGTAACTGCTTGTCGTCGTGCCGATTACCTTCTACTTGCCGGCCAAAGCCATTCAAACCCTGGATTTAACGCCGGGCCATGAGTTGGTGAAAACCTTGATGGCGGATCCCGTTGGCGCCGCTCAGCAGGTTCAGTGCGCCATCGATTGGCCGCGCAGCCCCGACGATCCGCGCGAGCTCTCGGAGATCCCAGAAGTGCGCCTGTGGTTCATCCGCTGGGACACGGTTTACCCCTGGATGCCCTACTTTCTCGACTGGCGCAGTGGTGAGCTGGCCCGTTACGCCGCCATGCTGGTGCCTCACCAATTCAACCCGCGCGAAGGGATCGTCTACAACCCGGAGGCATTGGAGATCTTCGTCTACCAGAAGATTTTTGTGCTGATGCGCTGGTTTAAGCAGCAGAAACTGGGATCGGTCTCGATGCTGCGCGACATGGCCTTGGTGTTTGGCTTTGAGGTGCAACCCGAGTTTCTAAGCCTCTGGGAAGCTGAGACAGGGGAGCCATGAGAGTGATGGTGGCAGACACCTGGCCTGGAAGTCGGGCAGCACTAGGAGTGGCAGAGGCCTGGCAGCAAGCGGTGCAAGCCCCTTGGGGCCTGCTCGAGGTGGATCCCAGCCCTTCTGAAGCCCAGCTTAGAACCCTCTGGCGGCAGATGGTTGCTTGGGAGGGAGAGAAGGCCCCGCTGCTGGTGGTGCCCGGAAGCCTTGCCGACCCTCTGGGGCCTGGCCAAACCTGGGCTGACCTAGCTGCTGCGTGGGGGTTCAAGGTACTTCTGACGCTGCCTGAAGAAGCTGCCCTTAGCCAAGCAGCCGCCTTTGCAGCTTTGCTGCGGCAAACCAAGGCCGACTGCCTAGGGTGGGTGCTCCTGGAAGCGGCACCAGCCCTCTCCTCCCGACTAGAGCCTGCCTTGGTCTGGCAGTTGCCGGCCCAGGTAGGGATCCCCGTTTTGGGTAGAAAAGCAGTGGCTGGCTCGGTGGTGTGGAGAGAAGAGCTGTGGGATCTCCTCAGTCTAAGATCTACGCAGGGATGGGGGGCCTACCCCGAGCTTCCCCTCCTTTGATAGGTGCCCATCAGCTGCGCCTGGGCGAGGATGTGGCCTTCCATGGCCCGTAGCAAGGCCTCTTTGGTGGCTCCTGGAGCTAAGGCTAGCTGCCTGTCCAGGGCGTAGAGGGTGAAGAAGTAGCGGTGAGGGCCCCTGGGAGGGCAAGGGCCGCCATAGTTGTTCCGACCGAAACTATTTCGCCCATGGACGGCCCCCTGGGGGAGATCGCTGTCGGAGCGGATCCCTTCTGGCAGACTCGTGACCCTGGCAGGCAAGTTGTAGACTACCCAATGGACAAAGGTGCCTCCAGGCGCGTCTGGGTCTTCCATGATCAAGGCAAAGCTTCGGGTTCCTACAGGTGCCCCCGACCAGGTCAAGGGGGGAGAAAGGTCTTCCCCTTCACAAGTGTAGCGGGAGGGGATGGGTTCTGAGGGGGCAAAAGCAGAGCTAGCAAGCTGAAAAGTCACCGGTGTCGGAGTCGGCCTCGCTGTCGGCGTCGGAGCCGGAGTGGGTGTGGGCGTTACAGGCGGGGTGGGCGTCGGTGCCGGGGCTGGGCTGAAAAAGCTATCCAACCGAGTTTGAGTAACACTTACCCCCTGAACCTTCAGGGTGCCGGACACAAATTCGTTAACCCTGGCCGCATCTCTCCCCCTCGTGGCTACGGCAAACAGCACCGCTGCATCGCTGCAGTCAACTCTGCCGTCGCCCGTGAAGTCAGAGATGGCCGGACTGCGCGGGTCACCCAGCCTAGTAACATCACTAGCCGTAATCGGCACTTTGAGCGTGTTATTGACGAAGTTAACAATCCTCGCGGGGTCACTGGTGTTGAGGGTGCAGACGGCAAAGAGCACCGCTGCATCCTTGGCAGTGACCGAGGTCTTTACCCCGTCGTAGTAGAAGGCAATGCTCTCAGAACCCCGCTCCGCTATTTCCGGCACCTGAGCAGAAATTGTCGGTGGAACCTGAGTAACAGCCGGGGGATCAGAAGTAAGGGAACAAGCAGCCACGCCTCCCGCTAGGGAGGAAGCCAAAATCAGGGGGGCTAGCGGGTGACGAAGGCGAGGTTTTGAGTTGCGGGAAGCCATAGCAGATCTCCTTGCAAATACAAAACCTTGCCAGCGTCCACCTCCTTGGTAGGAGCTGCCCAGCTCACCCCAGGGAAACTCCAAGACAAACCCTGAGGCTAACCTCAAGATACACGAAAAGCGCTCATCAAAAAAGCACAGCGACGGTGCTTTTTCTAGGGGATCCCTGACCGTGTGTCCTAGTTGGTGCTCGATCAAATGGGGCAGGTAGCCCAAGACCTCATCCAACAAGGTACGGGCTGTAGCTCTCCAGCCGTGGCAGGTCATCTCCGCTTGGGTGATCCCTAGGGATCGCAAGGCCGCCAGCATGGCCATGTTGCTCATGGGCCTGAGGTTCGAGCGGGCTGAGCTGAGGCAGCGGCGGGCCGTCTCGTGGGCTCCTCTGGCCTCAATTCGTCGGATAGCTTCCAGGATTTCCGAGGGGGTGATGATTCCTATCGGGCGGGATCCCAGCCAGGGCAGAATGTTTTTGTTCAAACGCTGCCGGATGGTCTTAGTATCTGTCTCTTATACACATCT